>JAEDGN010000016.1 GCA_016297495.1 Coprococcus sp. | reverse complement strand
TCATCATAATATTCATCCAGATTTCTGTTGCCGCTCAGGACAGTATGCTCCCCACCCTCCTCAGCTGCTGCAAGAAACATTGTAAAACCTGTCAGTTCTTCCCCATATTCCTGCGCTTTTTCCAGCATAACTCTGAACTGATAGGAAGAATCAATATTCGCTTCACTATAAACAAGGCCGCACACCGGGTATTCGCTCAGTGCACCATAGGTGGCATCTCCTGTATTGTATACGACTTCCACCCCAGTCAGATTCTCCGGCGATACCATGAACAGCTGCGCCACTTTCTCTTCCAGAGACATTGCCTCAATAGCAGACAAAATCCGATCACTGTCCTCACTGCCCGTATTGCCCTCGAAAGCATACCAGCTGTCGCCGCCATCCATACTGTAGCTGATGGAAGTTTTATTGATTCCTAAAGCCTCATTCACACTGGTATGAATATAGATCAGTTCCTTTTCACTGATCATTTCCAGATGATTCTGACCATCCAGATCAAACCATACATCTACACTGCATTTATGCCAGGACTGACATCCGTCTTCCGTCTTATAGGCTTCAAAAAATTCACTGTCCGTACCTGTTCCCAGCGATCTCAGCAAATATCCATGATTCTCATCATAAAAGATAACATTAATATAATTGTCACTTCCTTCCTCATAGAAAGGATTGACAAACTGCACTTCAAAATCCCGTCCCTCATATGTAATGACTTCCGCCTGCTTCTGCATTTTCAGCAGTGAGCCGTCATATACCCATTCCGCATCCGGATCTTCGTCAACGCTGCCTTCACTGTTCCCAGCATGTGAACTGACCGATGCTGAACGTTTGCCCCCATCTCCGATCACATTCTCCTTAACTATAATCGCTCCCAGTATAGCCAGCAAAATAACTAAAATAACCGTTGTCACCGCAACGAGCTTTTTCATCCCCTATCTTCCTCCTGTTGCATTATTTCTCCCAGACAAGCTGCACTAATTATAAGAAATAATACCATAATCGACATCGGAAGAACAGACAAATTTTAAAAAATCAGCAATATCATATAAACAACTGCGCTGGCGGATATGGCGACGGTAAACAGGCTGCCGCCGGCAAGGGCTGCAAATACCGCTGCCGCAACACCCGCCGCTGCTGCAGGTACACAGTCCACTGCAAAAAACACCGCCGGAAATGTCATGGCCGCCAGAACAGCATAGGGAATATATGCCAGAAAAGATCTTACAAAACGATTGTGGATTTTCTCTTTGAAAATCAATAACGGAAGTACCCTGGTCAGATAGGTCACACCAAACATGATCAATAAATATATCCAGTAATTATGCTGCATTTTCCGTTTCCTCCTCCCCGATCGGATAAAGCCAGGCTCCCAGAGCCGAGGCTGCCACCGCACAGATAATAATAGAAAATCCATCTGTAATAAAATCAAAAACAGGTACAAAATGAAGAATACAGCTGAGAAGCACTGCAGCGCATACCACCACCAGTATTGGATGCTCCCGACGCACAGCCGGAATGATAATAGCCAGAAACATACCATAAATCATGATGCCAAGGGCATTGCTGATCATAACCGGCAGAATATTGCCGCACACTGCTCCCACCAGCGTTCCGCCTGTCCATCCGATATAAGGCATTACTGCCAGTCCCGCCATATAGGAAGGCGTTATATCCCCCTCCCTGCTCATGGCCACAGCAAATATTTCATCCGTATTACAATGCCCCAGTATCAGCTGCTGCCATGTTCGAAAGCCCGGTGACAATTTCTGGGACAGGGAGATCCCCATCAGGGCATACCGCATATTAATGACCAGCTCCGTCATAGCCATCTCGATATATGAACCGGCCGCCGCAATGATCCCGATGCCGGCAAACTGACCCGACGAAGTCAGATTTGTCAGAGAAATCAGGACAGCCTGCCACCATTCGATACCTGAAGCCACTGAAACCAGACCAAAAGAAAAGGCGACCGAAAAATACCCGATACCGATCGCTACGCCATCATGAAGACCTTTTTTTAATAATTGTACGTCCATTTCCCTTTATCCCCGCTTACATTATTTTCCATTCACAAACGACAAAAAACCCGAACCGACAGAGTTAATTACAATCAATTAAACTGCATTGAGGGAGAGCCGGCCCGGGTGGTGAGTGTATTCATCACTTATTGTATCTAGTATAAATTATTTTTACAGTTTTGTATAATTCAAAAAAAATATGGCTTGTTATAGTTATTTGCTATAACAAGCCATGCTGCTTATATTTTATCTCAGATATTTTTTTAATAATTCCAGAAATTTTGCCCCTATCTCACTGCGGTCAGAGCCCTTTACAGCAATGACACCGATGTGAATCGTCTCATTAATTTCCAGCGGTTTACTGATCAGATCACCGCCGCCCAGCTCCTCCACAATATAAATCCCCGCGCTTGGTGTATAACCATTCAAACCGATGATCAAATTGAAGCAGGTTGCTCTGTCCGTCACACGGATCGACTGCTTATGGGGAATCGTACTTAAGATCTCCTCTGCAAAATAAAAAGATTTGCTCTCTCCCTGCTCAAAGTAGATATACGGATAAGGAGCCAGATCCTCCAGCCGTATTGTCTCCTTCTGTGCCAGCGGATGTCTGGCCGATATGAATATGTAAGGTCTTGTGGTATACAGCTCTGTGAACGTCAGATTGGATTCTTTGAGCGTACGCATAATGACTTTTCTGTTGAATTCTGCCAGATAAAGAATCCCAAGCTCGCTGCGGCCTTCCCTCACATCTTCAATAATATCATAGGTCTTTTCCTCGGAAAGGGCCAGATCATATTCATCCAGACTGTAATCCTGTACCAGATCAACAAATGCCCGGACTACAAAATTATAATGCTGGGCCGATATATGGAAATACTGTTTTTCCGGTCCTTTATTCAGGTATTTATCTTCCAGCAGCACCACCTGCTCAATAACCTGTCGGGCATAACGCAGAAACTCATCGCCTTCATGAGTCACTCTGATCCCTTTGTTGGTTCTGATAAAAAGCCGGATTCCCAGCTCCTTCTCCAGATCATGAACCGCATTGGTAAGACTCGGCTGCGACAGATATAAAACCTTGGCCGCCTCGTTAATACTGCCCTTCTCAGCAATGGCAATCACATATTTCAGCTGCTGTAAAGTCATAAAAATCCCTCACTTTTACCAGTTCGGCCATTAAAGTTTCATGAACGCAAAGGTGGAGAGTTCCTGCTTTATGTTATCAGATAAAGACATGACCGAACTTCTATAATAAAAAAGGTGTATTGTATATACATACAGTACACCTTCTTTTGATTTACAGTCAAGTAATTTTCCGTTCTTTAATGAATTAAATGAATAATCCTATATTCAGACATTATTCTCTGCAAAAGCCTGAATTTTTGTAATAGCCTGTCCACTATCAGATGTACTCTGATCTATATCAATTGAAAATGCCATAAATCCGGCATTCCGAACTGTTTCAAGAATATATGGTTCATCATATTCTTCAGTATCGCAAAATCTCATCATACAGCACACCACAGCGTCTGCACCTTTCGCCCTAGCCATTTCAACAAGATTTTCTCCTCTTGCTCTATTATTGTCATCATGAGCCATTGAGCAGCCCTTAATCTGAAGCCACTGAAGTGCCAGACTTTCCATAGCAGAATTAGCCGAAGGATAATCTGTGCGGTATAATCTTGACTCCTGCATCAAATCATCACCGACAACAGCAATATTATTTGCTGTAAAACCAGCAAGTAAATCATCCGGTTCCGCTGTGATTCCAGTAAGGATAACTTTTTTGCCTGTCCAGTTACATACCGGTTCTGCTTTTAATGCCTCGATCAGTGCTGTCAGTTTTTCAATGATTATCTCAGGTTTCATAAAAGTGATTGCCTTCATTACATGATGTCTTTCTACAGCTGTAATGATATCCAAATGATCATTTGCTACTGAACAGAATTCTCTGATCACTTTATTTTTCTGATTATGAAGTCTGATGGATGCTTTTAATTCTGCATCTGTACAGGTTTTTCCGGCAACATCTTCCAACTCTGATTTAACATATTTATATTCTTCGATAAGATAATCCAGTGCACCAGGATCTTTTCGATTCTGAGGATGTACAAATGGAATCAGCTTAATATTAACGCCTGCACGCCATGCGGAACATGTACCTCTGAAAGTATCACAGAGAATTGGCATTATTGCTGCACTAAGTCCTTCATATTCTCCTGTCATGCCATACTCAAGACATGATCGAAGGATTGAACAGGTAAAGATCGGTGAATATTTTCCTGCAACCTGAGGATTCACCTGTCCACCCCATAATCCCATCGGCACCATACCAAGTGCTGTAATCAAAGGCTGCGGTGTGTAATAAAAACATCCAACGACTTTTTCTCCCGCTTCATTATATTCTTTCAGGAGCTGCTTTGGACTTTTACTGATTCTGTCAAATTCCTCTAATAAAGCTCTTACATCTGCCATTTTTATTTTCCCTCCTTGTTCTGCTTCATAATCTCAACAAGGCCCTGAACTCTCGTTTCAAACTGAGCTTCATTGAAAATAGTTGGATCTGCCTGGTCACCATCAAAAGTTACAACAGGAATCTTGCACTTTTCTTCAACGATCTCTCTGCCTACAAACATGTGATAGGTCATGTATTTACAGCTTCTATTTACATGGCACAGCATACCGTCACAGCCAAAACGATTTGCAACATCTGATCTTTTTCCCATCATAGAACGGGTACTCAAAACGTTTGTAGAAGACAGCATGTACTGTGAAGCCATTTCTTCAAGATTTCCAGGTGTATAATGCAGAGACCATGCGCCTACATATCCATTCGTCACACAGTTGATGCCGTATTTCTTCATGGTTTTCAAATTATATCCTAAATTTGGCCAGCAGGCAATTCCTTCCCAATCGACACGGTACTCTTCTTTTGTACTGCCGAATGTAGTCGTTCCATTATCAATATGCTCTTGTATTTCCCTCTTTAATTGTAATAAAACTTCCGTTGTTTCTCTTCTTCCACGGGCAATAACCATTGGTGCCATGTAATTAAAAAGATCAAAACCATTTAACGGAGATGGATTTTTGTCATTCATAGCGACACACTCATCAAATAGTCTGGAATTCTCACCTGAAATTTTTTGAATCTCTTCAAACTTCTCCCAGTCAAATTTTTTGCCAAAAAATTCTTCCATTCGTTGAATATTATGTAATATCTGGCTCTTGCCAAATTTATTTCTATGGACGGCCGGTTCTTCCTCAAAACAGTTAAATAAACAATCCTGCATAAAAATAGGAATATCTAACTCCCTTGATAAGCATTCATACCACTTTAATAATTCAAAACAACTATTCGTTGCACACAGAAGAAAGGTCGGACGCGGCATTCTCAATGCTGGCGGTTCATAATCCGGATCATTAGCAATCTGATGGGCCATACCAATACTCAAACGTGCATAAGAACAAATATCATTAGAATATCCAAGTTTACCTTCACTTGTCTGAATAAATCTTGTAGAGTCATGTCTTGCAGCTATACCTGCCGCATTATTTTCCGGAAATAAAACAGGCACACCAAATGTTGCACAAATCTCCTGTGGAAAGATTGAGGTAGACCAGCCAACCGGTTCACCTTTTCTTTCAGCTTCATAGGCATCCTCATAAATGGAATCTACCAATGCATTTAACATTACACGTGATTTTGGCAATGGTCGTTTTGGTTTTTTTACTACAGCTTCTTCACTCATATTACTCCATCCTTTCTCGTTTCATACCTTCATATGCATACAGGGCAGCACCTATTGCTCCTGCCAGCTGACAATCTTCATGAACACGAATTTTACACTTTAATTCTTCTTCTAAGGATTGTACCAATCCATTATTCAGCGCAACACCGCCACTCATAGCAACCTCTTCTTTAACACCACATCTCTGCGCTAAAGAAGCTACACGTCTTGCCACAGATTTATGAATACCGGCAACTATATTTTCAGTTTTGATTTTGGATGATAATTTTGAGATTACTTCTGATTCCGCAAATACAGTGCAAGTACTGCTGATTTCCGCCACCTCATCTGCCTGTAAGGAAAGGTCACTTAAATCTTCTGTCTCTACATCCAGCACTTTAGCCATTGTATCCAGAAATCTTCCTGTTCCGGCTGCACATTTATCATTCATCACAAAATTCATCAATCCACCTTTATCATTGATCGTCATGACCTTGATATCCTGTCCGCCAATATCTATTATTGTATGGATATCCGGCATCAAGTAGGATATACCCTTTGCATGGCAACTCAATTCACTTTTCTGATCATTGATCCCTTCAAAGGCAAATCGACCATATCCTGTTGCCGTTATCCATGCAATTTGTTCTTTATCTATATCAGCACTTTCAAGTACCTGATTGAAAACTTTTTGGGGACCAACTGTTCCAGTACCGATCGGTACAATTTCCTTTCCCACTATCTTCCCATTTTCGTCAAGAAGAGCCGCTTTTGATGCCGTAGAACCAATATCTATCCCCATTGCATACATCATCAGATAACCCCCTGCTCTTTTAATTCTGCAATTTCCTCTTTTGACAATCCCAGAACTTCAGAATAAACCTCTTCATTGAACCATCCAAGTGGCTTACCAGCAAACTTAACCTCTCCTGGAGTACCTGATAATTTTGGAACAATACCCTGCATCTTAATTGTGCCAAATTTTTCTGTTGGCATTTCCAGAATCATATTTCTATGCTTATACTGTTCATCGTTTACGATATCTACCACATTAAATACTTTTGCACATGGAATATCATCGCCCATGATCGCAAGACATTCATCAATGGTATGAGAAGCTGCCCATTCTTCACAGATTCCATTAATAGCATCTCTGTTTTCCGCAATGGATCTCTGAACCTGTGTACAATATCTTGGATCTTCAATTATATCTTCTCGTCCAATCTTTTTTGCCCATGTATTAAACAACTTGTCTCCTGTTACTGAAATGCAGAAATACTTTCCGTCTTTTGTCAGGAAATGTCCTGCCGGCATTGTTACAGTTGTGGCATTACCGATACGTGTACGAACTGTGCCATCATAACTATACTCTGCAATGATAGACTCCTGAAGTCTAACCATAGAATCTGTCAGACAAGCATCGATCATCTGTCCTTCTCCTGTTACTTCTCTATGATGCAAAGCAATCAATGCACCAATACATGCGAACATAGCTGTATAAAAATCTGCTACTGACAGGCCCGGTTTAATCGGAACGCGTCCTGCTTCACCTGACACTTCCAAAAAGCCGCCTTCTGCCAGACCCATACGGTCGAAACCAGGTTTATGCGCCTTTGGGCCTGTCTGTCCGTATCCTGAAGAAGTAACATAAATTAATCTTGGGTTCAGTTCGTGGATCTTTTCCCATGTAAATCCCATACGATCAAATACACCAGGGCGGAAATTCTGGAACATAACATCTGCGCCTTTAATAAGTTCTGTCAAAATCTCCTTACCTTTTTCTGTTTTTAAGTTAAGCGTTACACATTTTTTGTTTCGTCCTTCTACGCAAAACCACAGATCTTTGATACGTCCCATGCCACGCATTAAATCACCTGTCTTTGGTGGTTCCACCTTAATAATATCCGCACCAAAATCACCCAATAATGTGCTTGCCCATGGCCCCGCAACAATATTACCTACCTCAAGTACCTTAATTCCTTCTAAAGCCTGCTTATTCATTTTTATTTCCCCTTTCATTTATAATAAAATAAAAATTTTCTATGCAATTAAGATTCATTTCATAAAACGGAATGTTTTAAAAGTGAAACAGTATCGGATACATAACTACTGTGAGCACAAGACAACCAATCATTAAAATGCTTCCGATCTTTGTATAATCCAGGAATCTGTATCCCCCCTGAAGTGTCATTGTAACCGGTGGTGTTGCTGCCGGATTCAAGAAAGCTAAATTCAAACTCCAGATAATTGCCATAAAGACAGGTTTTGCTTCAAATCCAAGAGAAGCGCACATTGAAATAACAATTGGTCCAAGCAAAGCCATTGTTGCTGTGGAAGACATCAGATTTCCCAAAACAACTGATAATATTGTGAATACCAGCATGATCTTCATCATACTAATATCATTTCCCATCAGGCCAATGACTTTTTCAGCAATCAACTGACCAGCGCCACTCTGAGAAATGCCTGCCGCAAAACCAAGGGAGCCTGCCAATACCCATACTGTTGTCCAGTCCAGTCTTGCAAACACCTGACGTATCGAGATACATCCGGTCAATACACAAGCCAACGCTGCTATCATCGCTACGGCACCTACTGTCCAGATTCCGGTAATAAAGCCAGCCACCGTTAAGACGAGAATTACGGAAGCAAGAATCATTTTTTTCTTATCGTAATGTTCTTCTTTTCCATTTCCTTCGACTAATTTTTCGTCAAATGTTTCTTCAAAGTCAAACACCTTATTCTGAAGCGCACATCCAACAGTCGCATAAAACAGAATCATAAACAAAAGTCGTGGAATACTTCCTAAAGTAAGATCAAAGAACCCCATTGACGCAAGCCCTGCATCATTTAAAAGCCCCTGTCCAACCACATTAGGTGTAGATCCTACTAATGTCATGCCACCTCCCACATTTGCAGCAAAACCAACAGCCATAAAAGTGTTCTTCTTGGTAATCGCGCCCCGGGATGAAGCTGCCGTTGCAGCAATCATTGGCATCATAATAGCCACTACTGCGGTGTTACTTAAAAAAGCTGATAAAACAGCAGTAACAACAACCACTGTTATAATAAATATCTTTTCCCGTGTTCCGACCATTTTGATAATCGTCGATCCAATCTTCTGAGCAACTCCTGTTTCAAAAAGAGCCTCCCCAAGTACCATGGAACCAATAACCATCATTGTTACATCATTGGAAAACCCCGCAAATACAGTGGAAAAAGGAATGATTCCGAAAATCCCCATTGCCAGAGCCGCCGCAACAGCGGTCACAGATAAGGGAACTTTTCCTGTTGCAAATAGAACAATCGTTATTGCAAGAATAATCAAGGCAATTGCAGATGAACTCATTTACTCCCCTCCTAAAGCAAAACTATTTTGATTAAACCTTAACGCAATCGCTCTATAATGTCTATTTCAAAAAAAAGTGTAGATTATTAAATAATTTGCTAACAATTTAGTTATCATTTACAAAAATATATATATTTTTTTGTAAATTCTCCACAATAATTCGTCCAATATCTAATAATTGTTCAACGGTTTCTTTACTATTATTATCCATTTTATTAACAAAATTTGACGGTGGCATCCTTCTTAACCGCCATATTATTTGCTATTTTTCGTCATAAATGATATAATTTAGACGATTAGGAGGAAAAATTATGCAACTATTACATTTATATTATTTTAAACTACTGGCTGAAAACGAGCATTTATTGAACACCGCTAAACAAATTCATATTTCTCCGCCAGCTCTCAGTTCCACCATTTCTAAACTTGAAAATGAATTAAATGTCGAACTGTTTAATCGAATTGGAAGAAATATTAAGCTTAACGAAAATGGTAAAATTTTATATATGCATGTTTGCAATATTTTTTCTGAACTGGATAAAATCAATGCTGCATTTTCGGGCAAAAATACTCTGTCACAAAAAATCATAAATGTTGGTGTTACCTCGCCAACAATATGGAATGAAGCCATAGGCGGGTTTATGTTAGAACATCCAGGAATCGTCATTCAACATTCCATCTTATATACCAATCAATTGGATGATGTGGATCATCTGAACTCATTTGATCTGATTCTTGCCGACATGACTGACATAAAAAACCGATCCTGGGAACCTATGATGATTACAAAAACATCCCCTGTCCTTTTAGTTAATCACAATCATCCTTTTGCCAACAGAAATCAAGTTGCCCTTTATGAGACCCGTAACGAAAACTTTATCGTACTTACTAAAGGATATTCTATTCGTACCTATTTTGATGAAATGTGCAAAAAGGCTGGTTTTATCCCAAATATAGTTGCAGAAACAGATTTTCTTCTCAGAAATCAGCTCATCAAGAACGGAACCGGCATTTCTTTCAGTACCCTGCTTGGTATAAAATCCATTAACATTAATAATATCCATGTCATTCCTTTAGATTCTTCTACTCCTCCAAGAATCCTGTGCTGCTTTTTCAAAAAAGGATGCACCATTACTCCGGAAATGAAATTATTTAAAGAGTACTTGATCAATTTTTATAAAGAAACGTAATTTTCCATAACTCAAAAAGGGGACCATGTAATATAGCATCACATGGTCCCCTTTTGAATTATCGTATTTTATTTATTACTTAAAATGGATATACAATCGGACAAAGAATACAAGCTGCAACAATCAAAATAATACATAATGGTCCGCCAATCTTTACATAATCCATATATTTATATCCAGCAGGCAATGTCTGTGTACAAGCCGGAGTACCAACTGGCGTTGCACAAGCAAGGTTTGTTGCCACCGCACAAATTGCAATTACAAATGGAATTGGGCTAATTCCAAGGCTCAGCGCAATTTCAACATAAATAGGAGTCATCATTGCTGCCAGTGCAGTATTAGACATAAAATTAGTCAGTACAGTTGTTACAACGATACCAGCTGCCATCAGAATCATCGGAGAAGCAGAAGCACCACCAAACAAATTCAAAATTGCATTAGCAATTACTTTACCACCGCCAGATACATTCAAACCAGTTGCAAATCCCTGAGCAGCAGCTAAGATAAGAATTGTATTCCAATCCATTTCAGCTAATGTTTTCTTTAATGGCATACATCCTGTTACAATCAAAATAGTAGCTCCGATAAGTGCAACAATACCAACATTTAAGTATGGTTTAAATGCAGCCTGACCTGTCAAGATAAAGCCAACAATACAAGTGATCAAAACAACAAGGGATAACCAGCCTTTCCATGCAGGCACTTCTTCTTTTTTTCCACCATTTGACTTATCATTTGCAGTTCCTGCAATCTGTGAGAAATAATTATTTTTATCAAAATCAGGGTTTTCTGGTTTTAACACTTTTTTCAGCACTGAATAACCAATGGTTGCAAAATAAATGACCATAATCAGACATAATGGAAGCATTACCTTTGTCTGCGCAAAAAGACCGATACCTTCTTCAAAGCCTTCAAAAGTCATTAAAGCATTGTTTGCTGTCTGCTGAGATGTAGATCCAACCAGGGTACCTGCTCCACCAATTGCACAAGCAATACCAGCAGGCATAATAATCATTTTGGATCTGATTTTCCCACTGGATTTTGCTGCAACTGCTGCAATAAGCGGCATCCACATAGCGATTGTACCAGAATTTGATAAAAATGCAGACATGATCGTACAGATCACAACAACAATAATCATAAAAAGACGTTCATTTTTTGCAAGCTTTGTTTCACCAATTTTTGAACCTATCTTTTCTGCCATCCCCGTTTCAAACAAGGCATTTCCTACAATACACATACCAGCTACCATCATAACTGTTGTACTTGCAAAACCTGCATAAACATCGGACAAAGACATTTCCGGCAAAATGATACCCATCAATAATGATGCAATCAATGCTGTCATAGCCAGTGGAATTTTTTCTAAAACAAAGGATATTACCGCTATAACTGTAATAATAATTGCTATTGTACTAGATGACATAAAAAACCTCCCTACAATTTTTTATTTAGTATTACTTAATTCCAATCAGCCCTACTTAATTCAGTCCTAACCCGGGTTTTAGAAAACTGCTGGTCTTAAAATCAGACACTTTATTTTCGCGGTTCTGATTGTTCAAGCTTGTTAAGCTTAAGTTGATAATAACTTAACAATCGGATATTGACTATTACAAATAACAAAACAAATTATTAATCAAATTCATAACTATCTATAAAAATAACTTAATATCTCTATTTTCAGATTATTATTGTTATACTTTTTATTCTCTTACCATTTATTTATGCCGTATTGATTGAATTATCTATTATTTTCACTTATTTTCTCATAACATTATACAATAATAGATAACTATTTACAAAAACAATTAACAGAAATAAAGTATTTATGAAATAGACGCTTATCTATTTCGATGCTATTCTGTAAACAACATAATTTAGATTTGGAGGATAAATAAAATGTCAATGCGTGATTTTGATTACATGTTAACTCCTGAGCAAATAGATCTTAGAGATATGGTTGCAGAATTTGCCCAGAAAGATGTAAAACCCACTTGCCGAGTAGCTGAAAAAGATGCCATTGTACCTGAAAATCTTGTGAAAATCGCTTATGAAATGGGGTTACACCTTGTAACAGTACCCGAAGAATATGGCGGCCTTGGACTTGATGCTTTAACATATGGTGTAATTCGAGAAGAACTGGCTCGTGGTGATGCAGGATTTGCTTCACGAGTATTTGGATTTGGCTTTGAACCGTTAAATCTCGCCGGAACAGAAGAACAGAAAAAATGGGCTGCTGACATTATGGTTCAAGGTGGTATTATGGCCTTTGGACTTACAGAATCCAGCGGTTCTGATGCCGGTGGCATGAAAACAACTGCCCGTAAAGTAGGTAGCGATTACGTTATTAATGGCGGTAAAGTTTTCATCACAAATGGAGACTGTGCGGATATCATTACAATTTTTGCAGTTACTGATAAAGGAAAAGGGACAAATGGTGGTATCACTGCTTTCCTCTTACCTAAGGATACGCCTGGATTCACTGTTGGAGAGCACGAAGATAAAATGGGAATCCGATGCGTCCATACCAACTCCCTTTTCTTCGATGATGTTGTCTTAAATGAAAAATATCGTCTTGGTGCAGAAGGACAAGGTTACAAAATTGCTATGCAAATCTTAGATAATTCCAGACCATGTACGGCCGCTTCAGCAATAGGTATTGCTCAATCCGCTATTGATGAAGCCGTTGCATACGCAAAAGAAAGAGTTGTTTTTGGCAAACCAATTTGGAAACATGAAGCTATAGGATTTATATTAGCCGATATGGAAATGCGAACCTCTGCCGCAAGACAAATGGTTTGGGCAGCTTGTAAAGCTGCAGACGCAGGTATTACTAACAAAAAACTCATCACTTCTGCTAAATGCTTAGCTGGTGACAATGCAATGTATGTTACAGAAAATGCCGTCCAGGTATTTGGCGGTAATGGCTACTCAAGAGAATATCCTGTTGAGAAACTCATGAGGGATGCAAAAATTTACCAGATATTTGAAGGTACCAATCAGATTCAGAGATTGATCTTATCTGGTCAATTGTGCAAATAAATATACGATATTAGACACTCCCTTTTAACGTACCATGCCCTCCCAAAGGGATGTAAAATAAATCCCTTACACTAAAAAATCGTTGAAGTCACATGACCTCAACGATTTTTTAGTGATTTCTTTGCTTTTTCTTTTTTCATTTCCAATTAAATGACTGCAAAATTGCCGTCTATTTCTCTTCAGCCTCACCATCCACATAATATTCTGATGCCTTTTTGGAAACATACATCGTCGTCATCAAATCTGTCACACCACTGAAAATGAAACCAATGCCAATAAAACGCATCAGCCAGGCCACTGTCGAGAACGGGTTCATAATAACCAGAAGTCCGATAAAAATACCAACCGCCGCTGTAATACCGATACGAACCCATGTCGCATAACCCATTTTCTTCAGATCCAGCGCATGCTGCAGTTTCAGAATGCCGCTGACAACAACCCCGATCCCAAGAAGTACCGGAAGAACAGACACGACCAGTTCTGACTTCACACAAATAAAAACACCTGCACCGGCAATGACCAGACCCCTGACCAAATCATAATTACCAGCCGGCAGATTCCGGCGCAGAAAATAACTGATCAGGAAAATTGCCCCAATAGCAATAATGATGATGCCCACCACATTGGCAATTGTCCTCAGTGTCAATTCCGGCATAAACAATAACACAAAACCGGCAATCACCATCAACAGCGCACTGCTGATCTCCTGCCACTTCCATTTCTTTCCCATATGTTCTCCTTCCCGTTCAAAAAAATTTATTTACGTGGATATTCTGCTTCGTATTCCCGGAACATGTTCTCTTTTTTACGAAGCCGAAGACCCTTGATAATCAATTTCCGCAAAATATCATAGATAACCGCAAAGACCGGTACACCGATAATCATCCCGACAAAACCAAACAAACCGCCGAACAACAGAATAGCAAACAACACCCAGATACCTGAGAGTCCCGTGCTGTTGCCCAGAATCCTCGGACCAATGATGTTTCCGTCCACCTGCTGCAGAATAAGAATAAAAACAACAAACATCAGACAATTCATCGGACTGACCGTCAGCAGAATGACAGCTGATGGAATCGCACCGATATATGGCCCGAAAAACGGTATAATATTGGTTACTCCCACAATCACGCTAATCAGAACCGCATATGGCATCTTCATAAGAATCATGCCAATATAGCAGATGATACCGATGATGGCTGAATCCAGCAGTTTGCCGCCGATAAAGCCGGAAAAAACACGATCAGCAAATCTTATTTCCTCTATAATCTTTTCGGCCCATCGCTCACTGAAGATACTGTAAATAAGCATCTTTCCCTGCTTCTTGAACTTTCTCCGGTTGGCCAGCAGATAAACAGCCACCACCAGACCAATCAACAGATCCATGAAAATGCCCGCCACATTAATCATACCGTTAGACAGTCCGGTCAGAACCGCATCCAGATAAGGCAGAATACTGTTCTTCAGCCATTCAGACAGGGACTCCGTTCCTGCATCGGAAAGCTCGGCAATATAACTCTGGATGACCATATTCCCGTCAAACAGCTGATCCACCATGGCACTGATCTCATCGATCATAGAAGGAAGCGATCTGGCCATTCTTGCCACACTGACAGCCACCTGAGGCAGCAGCATGGATAATACAACATAGACGATGATCAGGCCTGTTATCATACTGCCGGCCACGCTGACCATGCCAACCACTTTTTTTCGTTTCAAATGCCAGTATTTGTTCAGTAAACGTTCATACGCATTGCATATCGGCTTTAGCACATAGGCAATTCCGGCTCCATAGACAAACGGTGTCAGGATATTCAGTATCGCATGGAACAGGTCCCTTATGGCGGAGGCACGAAATAACACAAAGAAAAACAGAATGCTGAGTGCCGCTGTGCAGAATACTGCCAAAATCATCGCCAGGTATTTCTTAAACTCTTCTTTCACACTATCTCTTCCTTCTCAATCAAAACAACTAAAGATGACGCCACTGTATCTGCCGGATGTCCAGACCGCTGGCCTTTGCATAACGCAAAGTATCCTTCGTACCGCTGCTGCCCTCGCTCTCATCGTCATAAACAACAATCAGCCGCTGGCTGGCATCGATCATATAGCAATCACGCAAAATACAGTCTGCCGCTTCATCCGTTCCGTCGGACACCACCGTTACGTGATCCGCCGCACTCTCAATGGCACGACTCCTGTCTCCGGCTACTCCCCGAAGACCACTGTTGTAACCGGCAAAAGGCTTCGCCAATTCCAATTGAATAGCCGGATTATCTTTTTTCCTCTCCAGCACAATTTCCGCCGCCCAGGTGTCAACTCCCTCCGCACCGCCGGTAATAAAACAATTGAATCCATCTGCGATGGCCCGGTCAATCTCTGCTGCGAGACTCTCTTTCAGGCTGCGGCACGCCGGATCATCCTCATTATCCTTCCACGGAAAATAAAATGGTCTGTGTCCGGAAAACGCACATCTTTTTACCATAAAAAAACCTCTCTTCTCTGGTTCAGTATATATTACATAGCAGAATTTCGCAATAGATAGTTATTAATTTAAAGTATAGAGTGCTCTGTAAACTCCCTTCCTTTCCATCAGTTCCGCATGGGTCCCCGACTCCTCGATCCCCCTGTCTGTCAGGACAAGTATCTTCTCCGCATTTCGTATCGTTGTCAGCCTGTGGGCAATAACGAAGGTTGTCCTGTTCTTCGCAAGCTTCTCCAGTGAATCCTGTACCACTCTTTCACTTTCATTGTCCAATGCCGATGTCGCCTCATCAAATATCAATATCGGAGGATTCTTCAAAAATACCCTGGCTATGGAAAGCCGCTGCTTCTGCCCGCCGGACAATTTGATTCCTCTCTGACCGATATCTGTATCATATCCATTCGGCAATCCCATGATAAATTCGTGCGCATTGGCATTCTTTGCCGCCTGAATAACTTCCTCCCGGGTGGCATCCGGCCTGCCGTAGCGGATATTATCAAAAACAGTGCCTACAAACAGGTAGACATCCTGCTGCACAATCCCAATATGATCTCTCAGGCTCTTTAATTGAATATCTCTGATATCCCTGCCGTCAATACGTATTGTACCGCTGCTTACCTCATAAAATCTCGGGATCAGACTGCAAAGCGTTGTTTTCCCCACTCCCGACGGTCCCACCAGCGCCATATAGGTACCTGCATCAGCCTTCAGACAGATATCCCCCAGCACCATTTCCTCATGATCCTGATAATGAAACGATACATGATCAAATTCAATATCTCCCCGCACATCCTTCAGTGCTACAGCACCCGGACAGTCTTCAATATCCGGATGGATATGCATAATCTCCTGAAATCTCTCAAATCCCGTATAGCCATTCTGGAACTGCTCTGTAAAATCGATAAATGTCTTCACCGGTTCGGTAAAAACATTTATATATAGAAGAAAAGTTACGAGATCCGTCACACTGACAAACGCTTTCATAATACCAAAAGAACCGAATATAAGAACCACGATCGTAATCATCGTCGTAAATGCAGTGATGCCCGCGTGGTACCCGCCCATATAAGAATAACTGCGCTTTTTGGATTCCAGAAATCCATCATTCCCTGTCCTGAACTTGTCCATCTCAATTTCTTCATTGGCAAAGGACTTCACCACACGGATGCCCGACAGATTGTCCTCAATCTGACTGTTAATATCCGCAATTCGTTCTCTGTTTTTCTTAAAGGCCCGTTTCATTTTTACATTGAACACAAGAGCATAGATCAGCATCAGCGGAATCAGAGAAAATGCGGCTAATGTCAATAAAGGACTGATGGCTGCCAGAATTACAAGCGATCCGATAATTTTGATACCGCAGATGATCACGTTTTCAGGCCCATGATGCATCAGTTCACTGATATCAAACAAATCAGACGTAATCCTCGACATGAGCTGTCCCACCTTCTGGTCATCATAAAAGCTGAAGGACAGCTTCTGATAATGTGCAAATATCTTCGCCCGCATATCATATTCGATCTTCGCCCCCATAACATGTCCGTAATTACCAATGAAATAATTACTGTAAAACTGTACCGCCACCAGCACAAGCATAACAATCCCCAGCCTGATGATCATTGGCATAGCCTCGGACTGCGGCAAATAAATAACTTCCGACGTAATATATCTGACAACAAGCGGTATCACGAGTGCCACTGCAGCCCCCAGGAAAGCAAAAAAGGTATCCGCCAGAAAAATCCCCATATAAGGTTTGTAATAGGAAGCCATTGCTTTCAAATTCTCTTTCATATTTTATTCCACCCTTTTACTGCAATTTGCTTTTTATCATAACATATTTTTTACAACAGGAAAAGAAAAAGCAGACTGCAAAAACGCAAAAAAATAAGGCCATCTGATGTAGCTTTCTATTCATCAGATGGCCTTTCACTGTTCATCTAAATAGTACATTGGTCTGTACCCCTTTCTTCAGTTTCCTTTTTCCTGTATAAAACTTATGCTTCTGGTGGTCTGTACCTCTCTTTCGTTCATTTAGACTGGTGAATTCAAAAACTACTTAGAATTTTGGAATCAGTCCCTTCTTATAATTTGTTTGTTAACTTGTTCCGTGTATTTCTTTTATGACTTAATTATAGCATATATTTATTATTTGTCAATATATTTTTAGGTATTATTTTTATTTTCTGACATTTTAATCGTTACAGTTCAAAGAAATTAATTTGTTGAAAATCCATAACTGTACTGTATAATAAAATTATCTGTATTTTTTGAGGGGGAATGGACTTTGAAAAGAGAATGGAAACTGCGCCGCCACAGACTGGCACAAATCGTCGAAGTCGGGGGATCTGATGATGCCATCAGCCGCGGATACGACATGATCAGCACGGGCATCCTGATTATCAACCTGTTGGTCACTATCCTATATACCTTTGATAATATGGAGGCACATTACGGTCATCTGCTCCTGTCACTGGAAGCCGTCACAGTGGCCTTTTTTGCCATTGATTATGTACTCCGCCTGCTGAGTACAGGATGCCTGCACCCGGATATGTCCGAAGCACGCGCTCTGCTCAGATATATTTTTTCACTATCAGGCATCATTGACCTTCTGTCATTTCTGCCTTATTATCTGCCGTTCTTCTTCCCGACCGGTGCCGCCGCCTTCAGGATGTTCCGTGTTGTCAGAATATTCCGATTGTTCCGCATCAACGCTTATTATGATTCTCTGAATGTTATTACAGAAGTCATCATCGGCAAAAAACAACAACTGCTTTCTTCTGTTTTTATTATTATGGTTCTGATGACAGGTTCAAGTCTGTGCATGTACAGCCTCGAGCACACTGCCCAGCCTGAAGTATTCTCCAACGCGTTCTCCGGCATCTGGTGGGCTGCCTCCACGCTTCTGACTGTCGGCTACGGTGATATCTATCCCGTTACGACCCTTGGCAAGATCTTCGGTATATGTATCACCTTTCTGGGCGTAGGAATGGTCGCCATCCCCACTGGTATTATTTCCGCCGGATTTGTGGAACAATATACACGCCTGAAAAAAATCGGTGATTTTGCCAGGGAAGAAGATGTCCATTTTATCGAAATTAAATTAAAAAAATCCGATGTATGGACAGGAAAGGCCATTAAAGATCTTGGTCTTCCCCACAGTATCATCATCGCCGTCATCCAACGCGGCTCTGAAACCATCGTTCCCCGCGGCGATATCATCCTGAAAGCCGGTGATACTCTGATCCTTGGTGCAGAAGCCATCAAAGAGCAGCAGCACATCGATCTGAAAGAAATCGTTCTGAGGAAGCAGCATCCATGGAACGGCATGCATATCCGTGATCTGGATATATCCCGTCAGACACTGATCGTCATGGTTAAGCGGCGCGGTACTATGCTGATTCCAAAGGGGGATCTGATCCTTTTTGAGGGAGATGTATTGATCCTGTATACCAAGACCCATGTACTTGAATATCTGGATCAGGGATAGAAGAAATATTATATTTACATAAGATCAGGCAAAACAATCATGGGTCGGCAGTCTTACTGACCCATGATATATCAAAATCCAAGTACACTACATTTTTTATATCACAATCGCCGGAATCTTTCCGCCCTGTATCTTCCGTTCTGTTCCACCTGATCCAGATAAGCCATCATGGCAGGAATATCCTCATTCAAAGTTCCTTTCAGAATCACATAATTCGATGCATGATTGGCCCTGAAAACTGTTCCTTCCGAATCAACATTTCCAAGGAACAGCCGCATCTCCTCAACAACATCCTCCGGATTCAGAAGAGCCAGCTCCCCTGATTCAATCCTGGGATAGATCGGTGCCTCTCTGTCTATCATCAATGTCAGGAAGCCTACATAAGCCGGTTTAATCTCACTGACAAGCGATGCCGAGGCAATGGCATGCTCCCGCAGCCGCTGACGACCGCCAAGACCGGAAATAAGTGTAGCGGAACATAAAATGCCGCATTCCTGCAGCTTGCGGCCCGCCTCACTGAGCTGTTCCCTGTTCACGCCCTTATGTATATCTCTCAACACCTGCGGATCTCCGGATTCAATCCCCATATAGACCATATCCAGTCCTGCCGCTTTCAGCAGCCGCAGCTCATCTTTTGTTTTATGCAGTATATCCTGTGCTGTCCCATAGGCTGTTACCCGTTCCAGATTCGGAAATCTTCTCCTGATAAAATTTAGTATATCCAGCAAATCCACTGTCTTTACAATCAGTGCATCCCCGTCTGCCAGAAAAATTCTCCGAATATGAGGGCCATACAGCCTGGCAGCTTCCTCAAAATCTGCCAGGACCGCATCCTTCGGACGTATTCTGAATTTTTTATCCTTATACATCGTACAAAAAGTACAGGTATTGTGAGCACATCCCACCGTGATCTGAACAATCAGGCTGTGAGCCTCGCTGGGCGGTCTGTAAACAGTTCCTTCGTATTGCATGATTTTGCTCCTTCTATATATACAATCTATATTCTCGTCCGGCATCTCTATCTTTGCCAACTGATGGTAATTACTATAAATGATACCACTCAAACTGTCAACTGTACGGCAAGCCATACGCTCACAGCAATTCCCGCCAGACTGGATAACAGGGCTCCTGCCAGCGTCCATCTTGTTTTCGTAATGTTGACAGACATAAAGTAAATACTCATGGTATAAAATACAGTCTCCGTACTGCTGAGCATGAGTGAAGCAGCCATTCCTACCAGAGAATCACAACCATAATGCTCATACAGATCCAGCAGCACTCCCGTCGCTGCTGACGACGAAAAAAGCTTCAGCACCCCCAACGGCACCAACTCCGCCGGAAAATGTACCGCATCCGTAAAAAAAGAAATACCTTCTGTCAAAGCATCAAGTAACCCGGATGCCCGCACCACACCTACAGCAATCATCAACCCCACCAGTGTCGGCAGAATATTCATGGTGGTTTCAAGACCATCTTTTGCACCTTTGACAAATTCGTCGTATATTGCAACCTTTTTCCTCATTCCCACCAGTACCATCATAAGTACGATCAGCGGAATAATACTGTCCGACAGCCATTGGATCATCAATCAATATGCCTCCTGTTCATCATTTCACAATAGATCACCGCCAATACTGTACTCCCTATTACCTGCCCTTTTTCTGAATACCCCTCTTTGCAACATTCTCTGCTTCTTTAATTGTATCCAAATACGCTTGCTCTACAGGTGTAATTGTTGTCAACTGATATTTTCTATACTCCTCTTTTGCTTTTTTCATTGCCTGTTCATGACTGACACTTCCGGCACCATCAAGCAATCTTTCGCCTGTTGAAGAAAGAATTCTGTCCAAGTGTTCAATATAGTCATTCATATACATTGGATTTCTACGCATAGCCTGTATTTCGGCAAAATCAAAACTTGCCTGTAAAGCATCTTTTCAGATGAGCGGATATCCCGGATTCTCTCAAGTAATTCCTTCCAGTAATATCCTCCCCCCATCTCTTTCAAACGTTCGTCATCCATTGTAAAACCTTTAATCATATATTCCTTTAACCGTTCTGTTGCCCAGCGACGAAAACGAGTAGCAATACTAGATTTTACTCTGTAACCAAGTGAAATAATCATATCTAAGTTATAATATGGAATATTTCTTGTGACCTTTCTTTTTCCTTCTAAGCGAACCTGTCGGAACTTCCGACAGGTTGATTCTTCATCCAGTTCACCTTCCTCATAAATATGTCTGATATGTTCTACAATATTTGTTCTTGACGTTTGAAATAATTCTGCCATTTGCTGTTGAGTCAGCCATACAGTTTCATTCTCTATTTTCACATCAATATGTGTAAGGCCATCCTCTGATTGATAGATAATAATTTCCCCTTGATCAACATTTCTTTCATCATCCATATTTTCTTCTCCCTTTTTTCACCATAAAAACATTTCTTACAGATTTTTTCTTGCCATACATCAACTTATTAAAATGTTTTTTAACACTAAAATTTATAATATAAATTTACAGTAACAAGTTTATTATTAATTTCCCTATTAGTATGCTCTGTCTTAGGAATACAGCCGCTAATCAAATCTTCACTCGCACCCGTTAAGACTTTTACTATATGATCATTCACCCCTGCCAACAACAATTGACTAATACCATATTTAATTATTCCTGTTAAATCTGTAATTCCAAATTGGCTCTGTAAATAATTAGGTATACCAGAACTGCTTGTATTTCCGGTCCACGCTTTCCCATTTCTATCAGTAAATAAATATCCTTCATCGTTATAAATTGAATTCTTTTCTTTATACTTCATAAACCGTTCCATTTGCCTGCCCAAATATGCTGGAAATCTTAAACAGAATCCTCCCAGTTCAATCTCATTGTCCTGTATATATATCTGATGGCATTTAAGATTTCTGGCCCTTCTATATGTAATCCCATACAATAGCATCATCTTGATACACAAGGCTGCACATGCCCTTTTATAACCTCTCTCATCATTCCAATATTCATCTGACTCTAATTGTTTATTACACCACTCTAGCAACATTTTTACCATATCTTCATCCATAATATTTAATGGCTTTTTAGGTTCCAATTCATTACACTGTTCGATATAATACATCATCCTGGCAATATAAGACTCTTCCCTTCGAGCGTTTTTCTCTAATTCATCATATAAATTGCACTTTTTTATCGCTGAATTTGATTTTAAAAAATCAAAATAACATCCGATAGCATTCACATATTTTTTTGCAGTTTCTTCACTCTTATATCTGCCTTCCTCCACAAGATACTGCAAACTATGTTTTATTTCATCTGTGTCTATCCCTCGTATTATCAATAAAATATTGGAATTATCTATTGATGTGTTGTATTTTTTACTCAAATAATCAAAAAAATTATGGATATCATTCTCATAATATCTATATTTTTTTATAAATTGATTATTTATTTCTCCCAATTCGTTCACAAATCCATCTCCTCTTTTTTATCTTTTCTATATTTTATCTTAAATAGAGTCTTTTGTAAATCTATAAATCAGCTAACAAGCTCACACAAAAAACGGCGAATTCATCCCCTTTGTCTTCTATCCACAATTCTACAAAACCCAACCGCCACTGCCGTACTCACACACGTCGCCACTATGGCAGGACCTACAATTGCAGCAGGATTGACACTGCCATACTGACTCCGGTAAGCAATAATATTGACGGGTATCAGCTGCAATGAAGATATGTTCAGAACCAGAAACGTACACATTTCGTTATTGGCCATCCCTTCAGGTACAGCTTTTATGTACCTGCCTTTCCATGGACTGCCCTTCTTTTCCGTCTTTTCTGTGCTTCCGGACGCTTTCCGTCTCTCCAACTCCAGTTCTTCCAGCTCCTTCATCGCCTTCAATCCCGCAGGTGTCGCCGCCCATCCCAGTCCAAAAATATTGGCAATACAATTGACCGCTATGGACTCCCTGGCCGGATGTCCCTTGGGAATATCCGGAAAAAGCCAGTCCATCAGGGGCCTGACGCCTCTGACTGCTGCATCAATGATACCGCTGCTCTGCCCAATCTGCATGATCCCCGTCCAGAAAGCCATCATCCCGGCCATGGTTATGGCAAGGTTCACCGCACTCTTTGCACTGTCCAAAACAGCCTGTGTCACAGCATTCAGATTTCCTGTCAAAATACCGTATAGAATTCCTGCTGCCAGCATTCCACCCCACAGAATATCCACACCTTATCTCCTCCGGGCTTTTTTACAGTCTATGATGCTTCTCCATATTTAATTCCCGGTCAGAAGCACTGAATCTATTCACAGAACGCAAAACTGCCGTACAATCCGCTTCGCAGATTGTACGGCAGTCTGTGTATCAAATGGATGGAGGTGGATTCGAACCACCGAAGCGTGTCGCAGCAGATTTACAGTCTGTCCCCTTTGGCCACTCGGGAATCCATCCATGGGTCATGTTCTCCGACCGCTATCTATGATACCATACACGTCCAAAGAATTCAAGCAGTTTTCTCATGAATTTAAACTCTGATCTCCCGCAGGATAACAGCTGATGTTCTCGGCATGGCGATTTTTACGTGTCCGTCCCTGACGGCATAGGTATTATTTTCCCTTGTAAAAGCATTTTCAACGCTCATCAGGACCTGTTCCATCCGGCTGGTATTTGTAACTCCCAGCTGCCATACAGGCACCTTCACATCCATGGTTTCTTTTGTATTATTGACAACAACAGCATAGCGTTCCTTTTCATCAAAACGGCCATAGACCAGAATACCCGTGGTACCGTAAAGCATCTTGAAGGATCCTGTTTTCAAAGCGCTGCTGTTTTTGTGAATACGAATAGCCTCCTTATGGAAACGAAGCATTTCCATATCTTCTTCGCCCCACGGATAGGTTCTCCTGTTATCAGGATCTGTCCATCCGCAGACACCCGCTTCATCCCCATAATAAACAGTCGGTGCTCCGGGCCAGGTCATCTGTATGATGACGGCTTCTCTCATCACTGCCGGATTCACATCCTTCTCTGCTGCTCTGGAGCCCTTGCTCTGAAGCCGCCCCACCTGTCCGTTGGTTCTTGTCAGGAAACGGGAATGATCATGGTTGGATAATTCATTCATAGCCACATATAAAGATTCATGGTGGAAACGGGACATATGATGACTCATAGCTCCCTGGAAGGTGTCAAAATTGCATAACAGATCACCACGATACTCATCACTGTGCTTCTCAACGCCCGTCAAAAACCAGGTAACCGGCTCCATAAATGCCTCATAATTCATGACCGTATCCCACTGATCGCCATCCAGCCATGATGCAGGATCTGAATAATTCTCCGCCAGAATCAAAGCATCCGGGTTGGCCTCCTTAACTGCCTTGCGGAAATCACGCCAGAACTGGTGATTAAACTCTGATGAATGGCCCAGATCCGCTGCCACATCCAACCGCCAGCCGTCTGCATTATACGGCGGAGATACCCATTTTTTGCCAATCTGAATAATATAGTCATACAGCTTTTCCGAGCCTTCATAATTCAGCTTCGGCAGCGTTTCATGTCCCCACCAGCCATCATAATCCTTATTATACGGCCACTGACCGGTATGGAACTTAAAAAAGCTGTGATATGGGCTCTCCTCATTCACATAGGCGCCATCCTTATATTCAGACTGCCCTTCATAGATCCGCTCTCTGTCCAGCCATTTATTAAAGGAACCACAGTGATTGAAAACGCCATCCAAAATCACCCGCATACCACGGCGATGCACCTCTTCCACAAATTCGATAAAGAATGCATTGCTCGCTTCCAGGTTCTCTTTATCTGTTACACGGGTAATATACCGTGTCGCATGACGGTTATCCATATCTCCATTCTTCAGCAGCTTCCCCTCATCATGGACGATCTTTCCATAATGAGGATCTATATAATCATAATCCTGAATATCATATTTATGGTTGGAAGGCGATACAAAAATGGGATTCAGATAAAGCACTTCCACTCCCAGATCCTGCAGATAATCCAGCTTATCCATAACCCCCTGCAGATCACCGCCATAAAAATGACAGACATCCATAACCTTAGGATATGCCCTCCAGTCCTTCTCGGCCGCAGCATGATTGGCAATATAACTATACTCATGATCCAACACATCGTTCGTCGGATCACCATTGAAGAAACGATCTACAAAAATCTGATAAAAAACAGCGCCCTTGGCCCAGTCAGGCGTCTTAAATTCAGGACGGAACTTAAAATTATAATAATTCTGCGGACCATCCATGACACCTCTTTTGTTGTAAATAACCTGCATTTTACCGCTGACAATCTCAAAATAATAATCCTGCCCACAGGCGGGATAGCTGACAACTGTTTCATAATAATCAAACTGGCGATCCACTGATACACGTTCCATGGTTTTCCTCATTATATTTGTCACCAGGGTCACCGTCTCCACATTATCCCGCTCCGTTCTGAAGCGAAGCCGTACACTATACCCTTCCTCCTGCGGTGTATACGTACGATAAAACTCTGTGCCATCGGCAAATAAAGCCTGTTTATTCAAAACCGGCCTGGCATGATTAATATATAATTGTACCTTGTCAATCTCCGGGAGATCTGCGAAGTCCTTTCTCATCTCCATAGTCATTCTCCTGTTTTATTATTGTAGTAACTTTTCAGAACACCCGGACACCCATTTCCGACTATTCCGAAGTACAAATCATACCTATACATTTTATAGTAAAATTTCCTCAAATACAACCATTTATTCCATTAAATTGGAAATAAAAACAAAGAAAGAAAAAAGGACAGCTTCCGTTGCTGTCCTTTTGGAGAAGGTATTTTTGTTTATGGGGTGAAACAAAAACTTTATAATGTATTGGGGGGTTTACGTTTATTATACTACCACGTTCCCCTCCAAAAGTGTTCACAAACTTTTCCCGATTCAGAAATAGTTTTTATACAAATTATATAAACTAAAAAGCTGCATTTTCGGAAACATTTGAGAAAAGTGCCTCAAACTCTTCCCGGGTAATCTTCTCCTTTTCAATGAGAAGATTGGCACAGGCATGAAGTTCATTGATGTGTTCCGTAATGATCCGCCTTGCCTCCTGGTGACACTCATCCACAATACGCTTGACCTCCTGATCAATCACTGTAGCAATGCCCTCACCATACGGTTTGGAATGCGCCAGATCACGGCCGATAAATACTTCATCATTATCACCGGAATAATTGATCAGCCCGACTGCATCCGACATTCCGTACTCCGTTACCATGGCACGGGCTGTACTGGTCGCCGACTTAATATCCTGGGAAGCGCCTGTTGTGATATCATCAAAAATCAGTTCCTCGGCGACACGGCCGCCCAGGGATACGATGATATTCTGGAGCATCTTACCCTTGGTATTGAACATGTCATCTTTCTCCGGCAGCGGCATTGTATAGCCCGCAGCCCCGACACCCGTTGGAATAATGGACACAGAATAAACCGGTCCCACATCCGGAAGCAAATGGAACAAAAGTGCATGACCGGACTCATGATAAGCCGTAATTTTTTTCTCTTTTTCAGAAATGACCCGGCTCTTCTTCTCAGCGCCGATTCCCACCTTGACAAATGCGCGGCGGATATCATCCTGAAGAATATATCCCCTGTCTTCCTTGGCCGCGTAGATGGCAGCCTCATTCATCAGGTTCTCAAGATCGGCACCTGTAAAGCCTGCTGTTGTACGGGCAATCTGATCCAGATCCACATCATCACCCAACGGTTTGCCCTTTGCATGGACATTCAGAATCTCCCGACGTCCCTTGATGTCCGGCCTTCCCACGCCGACCTTTCTGTCAAAACGACCCGGACGCAGAATAGCCGGATCCAGAATATCAACGCGGTTTGTAGCCGCCATAACGATAATTCCCTCATTGACGCCAAAACCGTCCATCTCAACCAGCAGCTGATTCAGCGTCTGCTCACGTTCATCATGGCCGCCTCCCATACCGGTACCTCGTCTTCTTGCAACAGCATCTATCTCATCAATAAACACAATGCAAGGGGCATTCTTCTTCGCATTCTCGAAGAGGTCACGGACACGGGATGCTCCCACACCTACAAACATTTCGACAAAGTCTGAACCGGAAATGCTGAAAAACGGCACACCGGCTTCACCGGCCACAGCCTTGGCCAGCAGGGTCTTACCTGTTCCCGGAGGTCCGACAAGAATCACACCCTTCGGAATACGGGCGCCTACTTTGATATATTTATCCGGGGATTTCAGGAAATCAACGATCTCCTGCAGATCCTCTTTTTCTTCCTGAAGTCCGGCAACATCCTTGAAAGTCACGCTTTTGTTTCCACCCTTGGTCATCCTGGCATGACTCTTGCCAAAATCCATCATTTTACTATTGCCGCCGCCCTGCTGGCTGCTGATAAAGGAGAACAGAAACCAGCAAAAGACAAGACCGAGAATCAGCGCCACACCATTGCGGTAGAACCATCCTTCGCGGTTAATAATATCTGTTTCCTTATAATTGGTATAACCAACAGATTCCATCCATTCCTTAACTGCCCCGACATCCGTCACATAAAAGCTGTTTTCTTCGCCTTCTTTCCATTTAACGGAAACAAGACCTGTCGGGGTTTCCTTGTTCGGTGAAATAACAACCTCCTGTATCTCTCCGGCCTTCTCCTGTACATCCTTCTGAAAAGCACTGTACGAATATTCATTCGTCGCAAGCAGCTGCCAGCCCTCGCTGACAACAAGGCCAATAAATACACAAATAAGAATGGCAAGCCACAGGCCCATTCCTCTCTTTTTACTATTCAATGCTGCAGTCCTCCTGTCTGTTCAGTTCTTATTCCCAAATGAATAAGTCTCATTTGTTCGATTCCCCACCTCTTATGGGATATGCGTTCCCTTCTTCGGATACGCTGAAAAAGGGATGCCGCCCATCAATACGCAGCAACCCTCATGAAACTCAGTCTTATGGCATTCTATGATTATTCAGAAAATTCCACAACCCCGATAAATGGCAGATTTCTGTACTTCTGCGCATAATCCAGGCCGTAGCCTACAACGAATTCATCCGGAATATTGAACCCGGAATAATCCACCTTTACATCTGCCACACGACGCTCCGGTTTGTCCAGCAGCGTACAGATCCTGATGCTGTTCGGACGTCTCTTGTACAGAATCTCCACCAGGTAATGAAGCGTATTGCCTGAATCTATGATATCTTCAACAATCAGCACATCCTTGCCTTCCAGCGGCTCATCCAGATCCTTGACGATACGGACCGCTCCCGATGAGCTTGTTCCATTGCCGTAGCTGGACACAGACATAAAATCAAGGGACACAGGTACTGTAATTCTCTTGGCCAGCTCACAGGTAAAGAAAACACCGCCCTTTAATACACAGATCAGATGAATGGACTTCCCTTCATAATCTCTGCTGATCTGTTCGCCAAGCTCCTGAATCTTCTTGTCTACTTCTGACTCTGTTAATAATACCTTAATCTTCTCTTTCATCCTTAATCTCCTTCAGTTGTGCTGCTAATATCCGCTTTGTCGCCTCAGTTATCCGGTAATGATCACTGATCCGTCCCGACTCCGGTATCCACAGGATATGGCTGCCGTCTGCCAGTAACATGATACTGTCTCTGTCTGCCTGTGGAATCCTGTCATCCATCAGTATTCTGCGAAGCGCCTTTTTATGCCCGCCGCCAATGACCATATAATCTCCCGTACGGCGATGCCGCAAAACCAGTCTATTTTTTATTTTATCATAATCAAACCATTTCGTATACATTTTTTTAGGAATTTGCGGATTTTTATCTGCAGAAAAAACGGACAGATCCAGATACAGGCCATCACCCATGGGGCAGGTTCCCGGTATATCCGGTACTATTGCATTCCCCTCTCTGTCATTTTCCGCCTTCTCGCCCGCCGTATGTTCATGCTGAATCCGCACCGATCCATAAGTCCTCACGGCATACAGTCCATAGGGCAGAGATACCTTTCGCCCAGCGCTCCCGCCAAATAAATCCCGTACAGTTTCTATATGCACCATTCCGATATCTTTCATTTGTCCGGCTGCCATTCCCATGTTCTGCCGAAGCAGCTCGCGCTGAATGGCCCTGTCCTGTTTCAGAAAGCCTTCCACATCAATCTCACAATCCTTTTCTGAATCCCCGGACCAGCAAACGATGGCCTCACCCGCCGCCCGTGCCTGCGCCTCCACATACCTGCAGACATCCGCCGCCAGCGCTGCCGTATCCGCAATATGCTCCACCGCCGCCGGATTAATATAAGCCTTCACATAAGGCAATACATCCAGGCGAAGCCTGTTGCGGGTATAATCCGTCTCGAAATTGGTACTGTCCGTCCTGTAGGCAATGTCATTGCGTTCCAGAAAAGCTTCTATCTCCTTACGGCTCACATACAGCAACGGCCGTACTACCGTTCCGCGCATGGCCGGAATTCCGGCAAGTCCTTTCAAACCGCTGCCCCGGAATAAATTCATCAGCACAGTTTCCGCCGTATCATCCATATGATGCGCCACGGCAATCTTGTCTGCATTCCTGTCCGCCCTGACCCGTTCAAAGCATTCATACCGGAAAATGCGCCCCGCCTCCTCCTCGGATATATGCCGGGCCGCCGCCATGGCCCTGATATCCGTCTGGTAACAGACAAACGGCACATTTTCTGCAGCACATATATTTTTTACAAAATCCCTGTCCGCATCTGCTGCCTCTCCCCGCAGTCCATGATGAATATGCACAACTGTCAGTTCCAGATGCATGAAAGGCTTCAGTGCCATGAGAATATACAGCAGACAGACCGAATCCGCGCCGCCGGATACACCGGCCACCACTGATTCTCCCTTCTGCAGCAATCCGCCGCCTATCACATTTTCATAAACTTTTCTGACCAATTCATCCATCAGCCATCACCCACTTCACTCTACTTCATCTTATTGCCATTCCGTACTATGAGTATACCACATGCGGAATGATGGTGACAATGATTACTCAGACAGGATCAGACTTTCGGTTTCTGATAGATGCCGCATACCAGCACTGTCATATCATCCTCCGCCTCATAATGACTGCTGGCCATGGCATGATTCAGTACAGCGTTGGCCAGCTCCTGGGGACTGGTGACCTCACATTTTTGCAGGAAATCCATCATTTTTTCCTCATTTTCCGCATCCCCCAGACTATTCAGAACGCCGTCGCTCATCATAATCAGCATATCTCCATGTGCCATATCCACCACCTGCACCTCGTCTTCCGGCTCAGGCAAAGCTCCCGGAGGGAGCGCATCAGAGGTAATCTGACGCACATCCCCGCCGTTTTTGATATAAGAAGGCGCAGCCCCCATTTTCACCAGTTCACAGCTGCCGTTAAACAAATCGACCGTACCAAGATCCAATGTGGAATAGGTATGGGGCTCGCTGCCCGCCAACACAACGGAATGAATCAGCCGTATGGCAGACTGCCGGTTAAACCCCGTTGTCAGCAGCTGCTCAAGAAGGCTTATGATCCTGTTGCTTTCCTTTTCCGCCTTCTCCCCGCTGCCCATGCCATCTGACAGGGACAGCACGACCTGTCCGCTGTCCATATGCATCACCGTATAGCTGTCTCCGGAAACCGTCTCACCCATGCGGATCATCCGCGCATCTCCGACGATTGCCCTGTAACGGACATCCTCTTCAAAGGCCAGCAGCTGCCATCGATGTTTGATGACCGCCGGTGTCTGGGGCAGGGGCAGATAACGCCGCCCATAGACCCTTCCGATGATATCCGCCGCCTGCTGCACCGGTCTCTCATCGTTCTTTCCTGTACGCGCCTCTATATAAACACATTGCCGGCCATTGGGCTTGTCCGAAGCCGCAATCCGGCGTACGTGGATATTCTGTCCTGACATTTTCCGGAGAATCTGTTTTTCCGGAGCTCCCTGTTTGACAGGCTCATCACCGATCTGTCTTGAGAAATTACCAATGACATCCGCCACCTCTCCAAACTGCCCCGCTAGTGCCAGCCTGCTTTCTGCCAGACGGTTCTGCCATGACAGGTTCGTCTGGGCAAGCCCGATCATCCGTCGGGCTTCCGCCAGGAAATTGTCAGACCGGACACATCGCTGCCGGAATCTTTCCGGCATATCTTTTTTTTGCATTTCTGCTTTTCCTGCACAAAGATTCAAAATCTCATAGGCCGCTTCGCAGCTGTCTTCAAAAACATTTTCCCAGCAATAGGAACATCGGCTGCAGTCTTTGCACACCTGCTCCGTCACAGCATTAAAAATATCCTGCATCTCCTGCTGATTCAGCGCATCTCTTGGATTGACATCCATCTTAAAGGATTCGGATAATTTTCTGAAAGACTCAGAAAATGCATGCAGCTGATTTTTGGTGATCATCGCTTCCTCATTCATATCCACATGCCTCCTTCCGACAGCCGGCCTCCAGCCATTCAGCCATGCAATCCCAGCGGCCGATGCCCAATATACGACAGCCGCGGCACCAAATTCCATGAATGCAGCGGGCAGTTCCTGCTGCAGCCTTTCCTGCCACCCATGCCCGTAAGCTATTCCATAGCCAATGCCAGCCGTCAGCATGGTCAGGACCATCAATCCAAACATCAGCAGCGGCGACGGATGAGCAGCCGTCTTATTGCCTCCCCGCAATTGTCCCGCCTTCCTTATAACAGCGGCCATTGCCATAACCGTTACAATCAACCCCGCGTACCTTATAAAAGCAGTCATCGGTAGTGCATAGGCCATCCCTGAAAGGGTAGCAACCGCAAGCAGCATTTTCCCCGGTACCAACGCGTATGCCGCACAGAAAAAGGCAACGCCCACCGGATTCCTGTCGTGCCAGACGAATACATTCATAATGGCACTCAGTAAAATCACCAATAGATTTTTCATGCCAAGCTTCTTCATGCACATGCCTCCTGATTCATTTACAGGCTTATGGAACCTGTTACAGGCATTATATGGGGAACCCGGCAAAATAAAATCCCAAACCGCTGACATATCTTCCCTTCAAATGTTTTTTCGAGGGGTTTTTAGGGCATTCAGAAAGGCTCTACATGACCTGAACAACAACTTTAGCCTGAACTTCCGATTAAACAGAAAAGGTATTCCCGGATCTCGGCTGCTCCTGCCGGAATCCGGAAATACCTTTAATTGAATACTTCGGTCTCTTTACCGTCCCTGTTTCCTGAATATAATCTCATTGTCATAAATAAGGCCCAGCTTCTCTCTGGCCAGATCCTCTATATAGTCATTCGACTTCAAATACTCTGCCTGTTCTTCGATGGCCTTCTGATTCTCCTCTTCCTCTGCAATCTGCTGCTTCAGGCTCTCTTCCATCAGTGCATATTGTTCAGTCTTCTGATTGATCTGCCACGTACATATACCAATACTTCCACATACAATCAACAGAATCACCGTAATAATCTTCATGCTGCCTCTATGCCGGGAAGCCTTTCTTCTCTGTCTGCCCTGACTCCTTACTGCCATGTCAATCCCCCTGTTTTTCTGTCCTCTTATGTTTTACATCTCTGAACTTAATTGTAACCCCTGCAGCCATGGATTTCAATCTTTTTCCTGTTTCCTTTATAAAAGTTTTAAAAATACGAAGGCCATCCCTCACCGGACGCAAAATAAAGCATCCCGCTTTTATAATCAGGGATGACAACAGCAATCTGTAAAAAATCATACCCACTGCCATACCAAATACGACGTAATTCCTTACGGCACCGCTATTGTATCTGTAAATCAGCGCATAGATGATCAGGCTGGCTGACAGCCAGAAAATGAACTCTTCCAGAGCCTGTACTCTTTTTCGGTGAGTCACAAACATTCTCAGCAGTCTCAGCCCGTCATAAGCCAGAAGCAGTCCTCCGCCCCACACCACAGCCATGGCAAAAAGCCGGCTTTGAAACATGACATCGTAACTCATAGCTACTTGAACAATCTTCCAAGAAATCGTTCTGCCTGTCTGGCTCCGTGATGCGCTTCCGAATAGGTCAGGCTGTCAACAGTCCCGTCAACTCCCGTCTCTCCCTTCTCAAGGGACAAATGATTCATATGCAGTTCTGACCCCTTGATCAGCAGAAGTCCCGCTGAAGTTTCCAGTATGATCTCTCCCGGATCATAGGAAATGACATCCATAACGCCTGTTATCTGAAGAGCGGCCCTGTTCTGCAAAGTCAGCCGGTGCGGCTTCACCGGCTGTTGTTCCTCAATATACATACGATCACCCGATAATATCCGGTTATTGCTTCCATTATATGAAACGGGCCATGACTTCATGACTGATTGCCCCGTCAAAATCACCGCATTCTGTGCACACGATCACAGATACCGGAACAGCTCTTTAGCATCCTCTTTGCGGGTGGTCTCCTGAACATCCAGTACTTCCACCTTCACATTGCGGGTACCAAATCCTATTTCAATGACATCTCCGACTTTAACCTCCGTGCCGGCCTTGGCCACCTTACCGTTGACAGAGACCCTTCCCGCGTCACAGGCTTCATTGGCAACTGTCCGGCGCTTGATCAGACGTGATACTTTTAAATACTTGTCCAAACGCATCCTTCAATCTCCTATTTCTTCATAACCAAAATTGTATAACAAAAAAAGGATTCCCTCTTTGCATGCAGTGCAGGAATCCCTCTTCTGTATCTGTTGTCAGCCGCTTAGCCGTTGATTGTATCCTTTAAAGCCTTGCCTGCCTTGAACTTAGGTGCCTTGGAAGCGGCAATCTTCATTGTCTCTCCTGTCTGTGGGTTTCTTCCTTCTCTCTCAGGTCTCTCGGAAACTTCAAAGGTACCAAAACCAACTAACTGAACCTTCTCACCTTTTACAAGTTCTTCTGTTACTACATCTACAAATGCCTTTAAAGCCTTTTCAGCATCGTTCTTCTTCATGCCTGTCTTCTCAGCCATAGCTGCTACTAATTCTGCTTTATTCATTACGATTCCTCCTCAATATTCATCGGTTCTATCTATTTATATACGTTTCTAGCCCTTTTGTCAAGGCCTTTTCAGCATATCTCGATTCCTTTTCACAAACTTCATAGACATCTGTCCGGCGCTGGGATAAAACAGGAATTTCCTGGCGTACCTGATCCATATAGGCAAAATCCAGATCCGCCATCAGCATACCCGGACCTTCACCCAATTCCTCCATAATATCGCCCCACGGTGTCACAGCAATGGAATGTCCCCATCCATTGTAAGAGCCTGCCAGATCGGCTGCCGCGGCGCATCCCAGTATATACAGCTGTTGATCCAGCGCCCTGGAACGCATCAGCAGTTCCCAATGGGAAGGACCTGTGGTTCTGTTAAATGATGCCGGAACGACAACGGCCTTCGCTCCCTTTTGTTCCATCAGGCGGAACAACTCGGGAAAACGCACATCGTAACAAATGGCAATTCCAATCGGTCCAAACTCCGTCGGCACAACCGTAACCTCACTGCCAGGTTTCAGGACATCAGATTCCCTATAATACTGGCCGCCTCTTACATCGATATCGAACATATGCATTTTCCGGTAACGTCCGATCTGCTTTCCCTGCCTGTCAAAAATATAGGCCGTACTGTAAATATTCCCATTTTCTGCTTCCGGCATACTTCCGGCAACCAGATAAACATGATTTTTTTCTGCAGCCTCCGCCATCATCTGCCATGCCTCCCCATCGGCCGGCTGTGCGGCTGCCGCTACTGCTTTCTTATTATAAGGGCATATAAACATCTCCGGCAAAACCACCATATCTGCTTTTGCCTTCGCTGCTTCCCCGATTACACGCTCGGCATTTCTAATATTTTTACGCCAGTCCTTATAAACCGTCGTCTGACATAACGCAATTTTCATTCGCATCCTCCTTCTCAAAGATTTATTTTATTAGCTGATCATATACCCGCTTCATCAAAGGCATCGCTCTCCGGATCACTCCGGACGGACAGGCTAGCATCATTCGTTCAAAGCCCTCGCCAGCTCTGCCAAACAGATAGCCTTCATCCATAAACAGACCATTTTCATTCATCAATGCCTCAAGCCGCCTTCCGTCTCTGCATACTCTCCGGAAATCCAGCCACAAAAGATACGTACCCTCCAGCGGCGTTACCTTCACAAGCGGCATCTCCGAGTCAATATAATCTTCAACGATTTGCCGGTTTTTGTCAAGTACCTGCAGCAGTTCTTCCAGCCATTTCTCACCATCATCATAAGCTGCCTGACAGGCCACATAACTCAGAGCATTACAGGATTTAATATTCTGCCTTGCCATCACTTCCCTGAAGCGTTTTCTCATAGCCCGATTATGGATAACAATATTGGACAGCTGCATCCCGGCCAGATTGAATGTTTTACTCGGCGAAGTACAGGTCATCGTCCTGTCATTCAGTGCATCACTTATTGCAGCCAGAACGGTATGTTCATGCCCCGGCATGATCAAATCAAAATGAATCTCATCGGAAATAATATACAGACCTGCTTCAAGGCATATCTGACCGATCTTTTCCAGTTCTTCCCTGGTGAAAACTCTTCCCACAGGATTATGCGGATTACACAGAATCAACAGCTTCACCATGGGATCCATCGCCCTGCGTCTTAAATCCTCAAAGTCAATCTGATATCTGCCGTCCTCCGTCAAAGTCAGCGGAGATTCCTCAATAACACGATTATTTTTACTGATAACCTCATAAAACGGCATGTATACAGGCGTCATAATCAATACCTTATCCCCCGGCTGTGTAAAGGCCTGAATACCAAAACCCAGGGCACAGACTACACCGGGTACTGTCATTATCGCTTCCTGCTCCACCTCCCAGTGATGGTGCCGCCGCATCCACCCTGTTACGCTCTTCCAATAGGCCTCCGTCGGCTCCGTATAGCCAGGAATACAGTGATCCAGATAATCCTTCATTGCAGCTGTCACTTCCGGCGGATTTTTAAATTCCATGTCCGCAATGGAAAACGGTACAATGCCTTCCGGCAATGATCTCCCATTCTTACAGGCCAGTTTCCACTTGATGGAACCACACTCACGCCGGTCAATATAAGTCTCAAAATCATACTGCATATTTTAATCCCTCCTGTTATCTTCTTCATAACGTTTGATTTTATCTTTCAGATACTGCCAGCCTTCTTGATAGCGAACAGATTTTGCCGACGGATTCCTGTGCAGCATACGAAGCTGTCTTGGATGTATATTTTTCCCGACACCAAAACGCAGACCTTCCAGTTTACTTCTCATGCGTTTCATCTCTGTCTGCAGATCCTCAATGCGGTCATTCAGATCAGAGGCCTCAAGAGCCTGACGCAGGCGTTCCGCGCCTTCCGAAGACTCCAGTTTCTTCCTGATTCCTTCCATATGTACCGTAAGCTCAGACATCTTCTCTTCCGCCAGCTCACTTACCCTCAGCTTCTGCTCGTTCACACGATTATTAAAATCTTCAACCACATTTTCAACAGAATCATTAAAATCTTCAACCATATTCTCAACGGAATCATTCAATACAGCTTCCAGCACTTCCACACGTTTCTGCATCCGTTCAAGCTCTTTCTTCGCCTTTTCAGCCTGAATCAGCACATCTCTGAGATCGATGGCCGTCCTGAACGCCGATGCAAAGTCAAATGTAAACACCACAGTAAATGCCATGGTTATGTTGGTCAGTACCTTTTCATCAATCAGCAATACGACCTGCTCAATGGGATGATGAATAAACTCCACGAGAAACAGGGTCATAAATCCCC
>JAEDGN010000080.1 GCA_016297495.1 Coprococcus sp. | reverse complement strand
GGCATCTCCAATCCGGTATACAGCTTATAGGCCACTGCCCCCTGCCACAGAAGCATTCCTTCACCACCTATTACCTTTTTACAGCCTGCTTCTCTGGCTTCTCTCATCATACGCGTTTCTAAGGGATTATAAACAATATCCGCCACAACCAGATCCGGTCGAAATACACTGGGATCCTTCACAGGCGTCGTATCCTCATGTGGTTTCATCCCAAGTGATGTGGCATTGATCAGAATATCGGCATCCGAAATACTTGCATTTAATGCCTTCTGATCGTCAATACATATGGCTTTCACATTACATCCTGATATCTCTTTCTTCAGCTTCTCAACTGTTTTTTCTGCCTTCTCAAGGCTGCGATTAAAGATCGAAATAGAACATGCTCCTTCAAGGGCACATTCTACCTGGATGGCTGTTGCCGCACCACCGGCACCGATAATCACGATATTTTTATCTTTTACATCCACGCCGTTCTCTCTAAGATTACGAACAAAGCCACTGCCATCTGTCATATATCCTATCAGTCTGCCATCTTCATTGACTACTGTATTGCAGGCACCAATGATCCTGGCAGCAGGAGAAAGCTCATCCACATATTTTGCAACCGCATTCTTGCAGGGCATCGTAACATTGAATCCTCTTAAATTAAATAAACGTATGGCATCCAAGGCCTGAGGTACCTGATATTCTTTGATATCAAATGCCATATATGCATAATCCAGGCCATGATAACTGAAGCTGAAATTGTACATTGCCGGTGAACCTGAATGTCCTACAGGGCTCCCTATCAAAGCCAACAATTTTGTTGTCCCTTTAATCCTCTGTTCCACGTTAATCCCTCCTGATTTACATCAGCCAATGTCTTTGACTTTTCCTGTTTCATTCAGCAGACGGCTGACCAGTTCTTCACATATTTCAAGCGTACTCTTACCATCCGTTGTAATGACAATATCCGCTGCCGCCTCATATTTTTCTCTCCTTTTTTCCATGAGATCGGCGATAAAATCAACATTTTTGTTATTCTCTATCAAAGGCCTATTATGAGCATCTTTCACCCGCTCATAAATAGTTTCCGGTTGTGCAGTAAGAAGGACAACCCTGCCGTTTTTCTTCATCTCAGCCACATTACACTCTCTAAGCGGAGTACCGCCTCCACAGGAAATGACCACATTGGTCCTTGACTGCATCTCAATGAGGAGCTTTGTCTCAGCATCACGAAAATACTGTTCCCCATGAATCTCAAAGATATCTGAAATACTCATTCCCTCTCTTCGAGTAATAACTTCATCCATCTCAACAACATCCATGGCAAATAGTGTACTCAGATAGCTTGAGATTGTCGACTTTCCTGCCCCCATAAAACCGATGAGAACAATATTATAATCAAATAGCTTCCTTGCCTGAATCTTTTTGCTGCATGTTATGACTGTATTAAATACATCCATAACCTCCTGCGCATGTCTTTTATTCTCAAGGCTTTTTATCAGCCATTTTTTAGTCTTCTCTTCCTGCTCCGGCTGTAAAATCGGCAGGTGATTCGCCTCCTCATAAGCCGTAATTTGTTCCGTAATGCGATTACGCATCAGCAGTGTACTGAGAAGAATTTCATCACACTGAGATAAATCATCTCTTAACATTTCCAACTGTTCCATTTCTTTTCTCCATTCTTTACTTTTTTTCGGCAAATGCACTCGGTTTGTTTATTACTTTAAATCCTTAAACTAACTATATATTATCACATATCCCAAATAATGTCATTTTAAAACTAAGCTGATTAACTAAGAAACTTTCTCTGTTTTCTACTCTTAAAATATAAATATATCGTATGTTCCGGTTATTTACAACTTTAAATTCATATGATTCCCCATTTTGATACTCTCATCGTCCTCTACTTCGCCCTTGTTTCCATCTTTTAATTATGTTATGATGAAAGGCAGTAAAAGGAGAAATTATTATGGCTTTAGACGGACTTGTTATTTCAAATATCGTAAATGAACTTTCAGAAGCCCTGACAGGCGGACGTATCAATAAAATTTATCAGCCGGAACCGGATGCCCTGATTCTCGGCATCAAGAATAATCGTACAAATTATAAACTGCTGATCTCAGCCAGTGCATCCCTGCCGCTGATCTATCTTACAACAGAATCACCGGCCAATCCGACGACAGCACCCAATTTCTGCATGCTGCTTCGTAAGCATCTGAATGGCGGTAAGATTCTTTCAGTCACCCAGCCCGGTCTGGAACGGATCATACATTTTCACATTGAACACCTCAATGAGATGGGCGATATCTGCGAGAAGATCCTCATTGTGGAGCTTATGGGCAAACACAGCAATATTATTTTCTGTCAGCCCGATATGACCATTATTGACAGCATCAAGCATATTTCCGCCAATGTCAGCTCCGTGCGGGAGGTACTGCCGGGCCGAGCCTACTTTATTGCCGAGACACAGCACAAGCTTAATCCCCTTGATGTGGATCAGGTAACTTTCCTGACGCAGGTGCTGTCTCAGCCTCTTTCCGTAAGTAAAGCAATTTATTCCACGATTACAGGTATCAGTCCCCTCATTGCAGAGGAAATCTGTTTCCGCGCCTCTATCGATTCAGGTATCAGCACAAAGGCTTTATCCGAACTGGAACAGCTGCACCTGTATAAGACCTTTGAACGACTGACCGAGGATATCCGTGAACGCCGCTATCTGCCAAATATCGTCTCCGACGAAAGCACACCGGTGGAGTTTTCTTCTACACAGCTGACCTGCTATGGCGAACTGCAGGAGGAGATCTTTGACAGTATATCCGATGTCCTGCAGTACTATTATGCTGCCCGCAATGCTGCCACCCGTATCCGCCAGCGTTCATCAGATCTGCGCCGTATCGTGACAACGGCCCTTGACCGCTGCCGCAAAAAGTATGCCCTTCAGGAACGCCAGTTAAAGGACACGGAAAAGAAGGATAAATACAGAATTTATGGGGAAATGATCAACACCTATGGGTACAGTCTGGAACCGGGTTCCAAAGTCCTGGACTGTATCAATTATTATACCAATGAGGAGATTCACGTGCCTCTGAATCCCCAGCTGACCCCCCACGAGAACTCTGTGAAATATTTTGAACGATATAATAAACTGAAACGAACCTTTGACGCTCTTTCCATACAGATTCAGGAGACCAGAGATGAACTGGAACATCTGGATTCCATCAGCACGTCCCTGGATATTGCTGTATCAGAAGATGATCTGGTTCAGGTAAAAGAAGAACTGATTCAGTACGGCTATATCAAGCGTCATTTTTCCGGCAAAAAAGGCAATAAAAAGGTGCGCATCAACAGCAAACCCTTTCATTACATCTCTTCTGACGGATTTCATATGTATGTGGGAAAAAACAACTTCCAGAATGAAGAACTGACCTTTAAAATTGCCTCCGGCAATGACTGGTGGTTCCATGCCAAAGGTATACCGGGTTCTCACGTCATTGTCAAAACCGAGGGAAAGGAACTGCCTGACCGTACCTTCGAGGAAGCCGGACGACTGGCCGCCTATTATTCCAAGGGGCGCAGTGCAGAAAAGGTTGAAATCGATTATATTCAGAAAAAGCAGGTGAAAAAGACTCCCGGCGGAAAACCGGGCTTCGTCATCTACCACACCAACTATTCACTCCTCATCGAACCAAAAATTGATAACATCCAACCGGTTGAATAACCTCAAAAACAGATATGGGTATCTTCCGAAAACATGCTCATCGCAAATCGTTTTCTGGAAGATACCCATATCTGTTTTTTCGGAACGAACTGTCTTCATCGCAAATCGTTCCCTGGAAGGTATGCGTTTCTCTTTTTTCGGAGCGAACACAGCAGTTCTGCTCATGTTTATCTGACAGCACAGTTACGGCAGTTTTCTGCCTGAAAACCGTTTGAAAAACGCCGGTACTTGGATTTTTCAAATGCGTGCAGAAAAATCCTTAGTACCGCTGCGTTTTTCTCCGAGCGAAAGCGTGTTTGAAGGTAGAAACTGTTCGTACTGTGCCTCAGAAGACCAGAAGGCTGAACTGCTGTGAGCGAACTCTATTTTTTACTGGGCGACGGCGTGGCCTTTCTGGTAGATGACATCGATGACTTCAGATACGTATTTCTCACAGGTGGCATCGTCTGCTGCTTCTACCATGACGCGTATTACGGGTTCTGTTCCGCTTTCTCTGACAAGTATACGGCCTTCGCTGCCAAGTTTCTCAGCTACAGCATTGACGGCTGCCACTACATCAGGATCTTCTCTTGCTGTTTTCTTATCTCTGACACGGACATTTTTCAGGAGCTGAGGATAAATCTTCACCGGTTCTGCCAGCTTGCTGAGAGGCTGCTTTTCCTCCAGGATGACTTCCATCATCTTGATAGCTGTCAGAATACCATCTCCTGTTGATGCATATTTACTGAATATAATATGTCCGGATTGTTCACCGCCGATGCGATGTCCATTCTGCTGCATATTTTCATAAACATATTTATCACCAACATCTGTTTTTTCATAATCAATCCCGGCCTTATCGAAAGCTTTATAAAGGCCAAAATTGGACATAACTGTGGTGACAACTGTATTATTACGCAATTTGCCGCGATCTTTCATATATCGGCCACAGATGTACAGAATCAGGTCACCGTCGATCACATTTCCCTTTTCGTCTACAGCAATACACCGGTCTGCATCTCCATCGAAAGCAAAACCAACATCCAGCTGTTTATCCCTGACAAACTGCTGCAGCACCTGAATATGTGTAGAACCACAATCCGTATTAATATTAAATCCATCCGGATGATTGTTGATGACATAAGTTTTAGCGCCCAATGCATCAAATACGCTCTTGGCAATCATCCATGAACTGCCGTTGGCACAGTCCAGTCCCACCCGCATGCCTCTGTAGGAACGGGTTGCCAACGAGATCAGATAGCCAATATAACGATTTCTTCCGGCTGCATAATCAACAGTACAGCCTATCTTCTTACCCAAAGCCAGAGGCAGTTCACCCATTTTGCCGTCAAGATAGGCTTCCACCTCCGCAATGACATCCTCTGTCATCTTCTCACCGCGGTCATTGATCAGTTTTATTCCATTATCATAGAATGGATTATGACTTGCAGAAATCATTATACCACAGTCAAAATCCTCCTCTGTTCGAACTACATAAGCCACACTCGGTGTTGTCGTTACATGAAGCAGATAGGCATCTGCTCCGGAGGCTGTCAACCCTGCCACCAGCGCATATTCAAACATATAGCTGCTTCTTCTTGTATCCTTGCCGATGACAACCTTACAGGATTTATTCTGTCTGGCACCATAATACCATCCTATAAAACGTCCCACTTCAAAAGCATGATTCACTGTCAGCTGTTTATTGGCTTCACCTCTGAATCCATCTGTTCCAAAATATTTACCCATTCTATGTCTCCTTTACTTAAACATCCTGCTGTATAATACCATATGTTTATTATATGCCATATAATCTTTTATTGCAATTAGCTTATAATCTCCAGCTCTGTTTCTTCATACGAAACAGGGCTGCCGCATGGCGGCAGCCCCATATCTGACTATTCATCAGCCTAAACAGCAAAATGTTCAATTACACTCTCTTCAGATATTCGCCTGTTCTGGTATCAATCTGAATTCTGTCACCAATCTCAACAAAAAGCGGTACGTTGATCTGAGCACCTGTTTCCACTATACATGGCTTTGTTGCGCCTGTTGAAGTATTGCCCTTGAACCCTGGTTCTGTTTCAGTCACTTCAAGTTCAACAAAAAGAGGCGGCTCAAGATCAAATATTTTGCCTTTGTATGACATGATCTTAACTGTCATCTCTTCCTTTACAAACTTCATTCTATCTTCAACTTCTTCATGAGGCATTGCAAACTGATCAAATGTCTCCTGATCCATAAAGTTGTAGGCTTCACCATCATCATACAGGTACTGTACTTCTTTTCTCTCAATATAGGCTGTTTCAAACTTGGCTGTAGGGTTGAAAGACTCCTCTCTGATGCCGCCGTTCATAATTCTCTTATATTTTGTTCTTACAAACGCAGCGCCCTTACCTGGCTTCACATGCTGGAATTCGATAACCTGACATACGTCATTATCGTATTCGAATGTTACACCATTTCTAAAATCACCTGCAGTAATTGTAGCCATTCTATATATCCTCCTTAATACTCAATTATATATAGTATATAAAATAATATGTTTTTTTTCAACTATTTTTTCGCTGTTTTTTGTAAAAACAGAGTACAATCCATTCCAGACGCCGTTTAAGAACAATTTGTATTTCTTCTTTCGGGTCAATGGGTTTCACAAGGATATTTCTTATTCCGACTCTTTTTGCTCCCCATACATCCGTAAAAAGCTGGTCTCCGATAAATACCGTATTACCGTGGTCTGTGCCCATCATTTTCATGGCCTGCTCATATCCCCTTCGTCCCGGCTTTCCCCCTTTAAATATATAAAACACGCCGATTTTCTCGTTGAACATTTTTACCCTCGGTTCTTTATTATTTGACAATAAACAACATGAAAAACCGATTTTTTTAAGCCTTGCAAAAAGAGCAGTCGCTCTGTCATCGGCAGGCGCCCCATGGGGCACCAGGGTATTATCAATATCAAAAATCAGTCCTCTGACCCCCTGTTCATAGAGTCCTTCATAATCAATGACATAGGCTGAATCCAGCCATTCGTCCGGATAAAATTGCTCGAACATAATTGTCTCCTTTATGTTTATGTAACTTATTATTCAGGGAAAAGCACTATTTCAGGGACTTCGCATAAAATAAAGAGAAAGCCAGCCAAAGGAGCGCTCCCATGCAATCATTCCCGAAACCCCTCACCGCTCCACAGGAAGCCTGCTATCTGGAACAATATAAAAACGGTGATACCAATGCCAAAAACATTCTTATCGAGAGAAATCTCCGTCTCGTTGCCCATATTGTAAAAAAATATACAGGCTCAGGCCGTGAAACGGATGAACTGATCTCCGTTGGGATTATCGGCCTGGTCAAAGCTGTCAATACTTATAATTTTGACAAAGGCAGCCGCCTTGCCACCTATGCCGCCCGCTGCATCGATAATGAACTGCTTATGCTCATGCGGGGAGACAGAAAACTTGCCCGTGAAGTTTCGCTTTATGATCCCATCGGTACTGATAAGGAAGGTAATGAAATCAACCTTTTCAATATCATCGAGTACTCTAAGGATGATGTGGTGGAACAGATGGAACGCAGACGTTATCTCAAACAGCTGGCCGTCATTCTTCCAAAGGTTTTGACTCCCCGGGAATATCAGGTCATTGTAAAACGTTACGGACTGTATGGCCATAAAGAAACCACCCAGCGTGAACTGGCCGCGCAGCTGGGCATCTCCCGCAGCTATGTCTCCCGAATCGAAAAAAAAGCTCTGCAGAAACTAAAAACCCATCTCCACTAACATATATTGTGAATCATATCCGGCTATCAGCCTTCTGCAGTTTCACATCTTCTCAGAAGATCCTGGTCTTCCAGTTCAATACCCAGATCAATATATATTTTCTGTTTTGGATGCGGGCAGCTTTCCATATCGCTGCCTTCTTCATTACAGATTCTCCTGACCGTCACCGGAATATCCCTTCCATCCGGTTTCATGACTTCAATCATCTCACCGACAGAAAACTTATTACGCTGTTCAAGCCCGTACAGCCCCTCTTTATTCTGTCCATGGATAATGCCCAGATACGTATATTCTTTGACATAGGTATTACTGTCATAGATCTGTGCTTCCTCCGAAGGCTTTCCAAAGAAAAATCCTGTAGTAAACTGACGGTAAGTACATTTTGCAATCTGTTCACGGTAATATGGCAGATTCTCTCTGTACAGGCTCTCATCCTTCAGATAATCATCAATGGCCTTTCTATAGGTTCTCGCCACTACCGCCACATACAATGCCGTTTTCATACGACCTTCAATTTTGAAACTGTCAATCCCGGCATCTATCAACTCCGGTATATGCTCAATCATACATAAATCTCTGGAATTAAAAATATAAGTCCCACGCTCATTCTCATAAACCGGAAGATACTCACCAGGTCGTGTTTCCTCCATGACCGCGTATTTCCAGCGGCACGGATGGGTACAGGCTCCCTGATTGGCATCTCTGCCGGTGAAATAATTACTCAGAAGACAGCGTCCTGAATAGGAGATGCACATGGCGCCATGGATAAATGTTTCAATCTCCATATCTTCCGGTATATGGGCTCTGATATCCTTAATCTCTGCCATGGACAGTTCTCTGGCTGTCACCACTCTTTTTGCTCCCTGATGATACCAGAAATGATAGGTTCCATAATTTGTATTATTAGCCTGAGTACTGATATGGATATCGATTTCCGGCACAATTTCTCTGGCAATGTCAAATACACCGGGATCGGATATAATCAACGCATCGGGCCGGATATCCTTCAGTTCTCTGAAATACTCTCTGACACCCTCCAGATCTCCGTTATGAGCAAGTATATTGGCTGTCACATATACTTTCACCTGATGCGCATGGGCAAAGGCTATACCTTCCCTCATATCTTCCAGAGAAAAATTCTTGGATTTCGCTCTCAAGCTGAAAACTTCTCCGCCAATATAGACAGCATCGGCCCCAAAAACCACTGCCGTTTTCAATACCTCCAGACTGCTGGCCGGTACTAATAATTCAGGTATTCTCATTGTCACTTTATTCTCCTTTTATTCCGTCAATTTTGTACTGATGGTCACACCATCACCCACCGTCAGAACCGCTGTTTCAAATGCTTCCATATGCTTCAGCTGCCACAGATAATCCCTCATCCGGCTGTGAATCGTTCTATTGCGCCTTGTCACTGCAAAGCGCGATTCCACAATATCTCCATCCTGCAGTACATTATCCGATACAAGAAGCCCGCCTTTTTTCAGAAGACGGAGCACCTCCGGCAGGAAATGAACATATTGTCCCTTTGCCGCATCCATAAATATAAAATCATATCCCGGTTCCAGACCTGCCATCACTTCCATGGCATCACCCTCGATCAGAGTAATACGATCTTCTTTTCCGGCACGCTTGATATTAGAACGGGCAGTCGGAATCCTTTTTTCGTATTTTTCCACAGTCGTTATGGTTGCGCCCGGTTCCAGGCATTCACTCATCAATATGGCTGAATAACCAACAGCTGTACCTATCTCCAACACAC
>JAEDGN010000079.1 GCA_016297495.1 Coprococcus sp. | reverse complement strand
TGTTTCATTTGCACGGGAGGCGTTTGAATGATTCCAAACATGGCTTATCCAACTATCAACATGGAAGCAACGGGCAAACATATTGCGGCTCTCCGCAAGGAGAGAGGCATTTCTGTCAGGGAGCTGCAGAGCTTTTTCGGATTTGACAGTCCGCAGGCCATTTACAAGTGGCAGTGGGGTGTCAGTCTTCCATCCCTTGACAATTTATATGCTCTGAGTATCGTGCTCAGAGTGCCAATGCAGGACATCCTGGTCGGCGACGACCAGGATGTTGCTGTATATAGATATAAAGATATGGACATAAGATGGAGGTGTTTCTGTGCGTAAAAATAAAATAGAGATTCTGAAGGCAGGGGATGTATCCATGCCGGAGCTTTTAGATGAAGCGGATTTTGATAGGCAGATGACAGAAGAGGCGGAGCCTTATCTGGCCCGTCTGGTGCGGACGGGGAGACTATCTCCGAAGCTGGATCTGTATTACGAATTGTATCCAAGGACGCCCAATAAGGGAACGATTGTGATCTGTCATGGCTTTACGGAGAGTACGGAGAAATATCATGAGCTGATCTATTATTTTTTGAAGAACGGCTATCAGGTTGCCATTTATGATCAGAGAGGACACGGACAGTCCTTCAGGGAGACGAAGGACCGGGGCCTGATCCATGTGCGGCATTTCAGCCGTTATGTGTCGGATCTCCATGTTTTTGTACATAAGATTGTGATGAAGCAGATGGAGCCTGATGGGGCAAGGCTGTTTCTTTATGCTCATTCCATGGGCGGCTGTGTGGCGGCCCGCTATCTGGAGGAATATCCCGATGATTTTGCGAAGGCGGTGCTGAATGCACCGATGCTGGGACTCAATCTCGGCAAATATTCCGTCCGGTCTGCGGAGGCCATCTGTGCCTACAAGATTCTGACGGGACACGGCATGGAGCGGATCTTCAATCAGAGACCTTTCAATCCCGATGAACGTTTTGAGGACTGTTCAGCAAGCTCCGAGGCCAGATTCTCCTATTATCACCGGGTCCGTCTTGCCCATCAGGCCTATCAGACGGGCGGCGCCAGCTATTACTGGGGGCAGGAAGCCATCTGGACGGGACAGCAGGCCGTGAAGAAGAAGGAAGTAAGGAAGATTCGGACGCCCCTTCTGATGTTTATGGCCGGTCAGGAGACCCTGGTGGATGAGAGCGCCCAGAAGCGGTTCCTGCGTCATCTCACCTGCGGCGCGGGCATCCTGGTGCCGGATAGCCGCCATGAGATCTACCGGGCACAGAATCCGGTGCTGGGTGTGTATCTGAACAGAATCTATGAGTTTTTCGGCATGAGCTGACGGGCGGCGGCATCGGTCATATAAGGCCGGAGAGCGGACAGCACCAGTGTATAGGCCATTTTCGCCATGGCTTCCGGCGTTTCGCTGAAGTCGTGCTTCATCCAGTCGATGATGAGGCCGACACAGCCCGTGATACAGAAGGCATTGGCAAAGCCCAGTCTGTCGGAATCACTGTCGGCCATATAAGGCCGGAGAAAGTCCATGCAGTGTCCGGCGATGATCTGCTCGATATGGCTGATAAAGGCCACATCGCCGTTGGGCCCCAAAAGGGCGGAAGCGATGTCCCTGTTGTCGGCCACAAAGGTGAAAAGCGCCGTGATATGGGGCATGGTCGCCTCGATGGGAACGGGCTCTTCATTACTGATGATGTTCATCAGTTCGTCTTTTAATTCCAGTTCTGTTTTTTCAAGGAGATCATAGATATCCGTGTAATGGAGATAAAAGGTTGAGCGGTTGATGTCCACTTCCTCCACCAGCTCCTTAACGGTGATCTCCTTGATACTTTTTCTCTGCATCAGCCTGGCGAGACCCTGTCTCAGCTGGGCTTTTGTTTTTCTGATTCTTCTGTCCTGTTTTTCTGCCATCACGTATACCTCTCTTTCGTTCTAAGTAATGTATCTGAAAAAATAATGGACATATATAAAAGGAAATGACGCATATCATTCCGTATCGATAATTGTGTTGATTAAACATCATTATATCGAATAATTGTCGGTTGTACAGCTGTTCTATCTCTAGTATAATAGCTCCTGATAAGAAAAACAACATTGCATCTATTAAACTATATTATATTTATTTATAATTATCAAGTCGTTTAATAGAAAATGTTGAAATGTCATCAATGAACAATAGAAAGGAGATATGATCAAATGGTTCGCCAGGAATGGAAGAATCTGTTTAAGAACAAAGTCCTCCTGCTGGTCGTGGCAGCTATTATTGTGATTCCTACCATTTATACAACACTTTTCCTTGGTTCCATGTGGGATCCCTATGGAAAGGTCAGTGAGATGCCGGTGGCTGTTGTCAATCTGGATCAGCCGGTGACCTATGAAGGACAGGAATTGAAGGTGGGAGAGGAGCTGGTTGAAAATCTGAAGGATAACGATGCGCTTTCCTTCAATTTTGTTGATGCAGAGGAAGCAGAGGCGGGTATTCGAAATGGAACTTATTACATGGTCATCACTATACCGGAGAATTTCTCAGCCAATGCAGCTACGCTGATGGACGATGAGCCTCAGAAAATGCAGCTGATCTACGAGACCAATCCGGGTACCAATTATATTGCCATGAAAATGAGCGAATCCGCCATGGCAAAGATCAAAACATCCGTTGCGGAGGAGGTAACGAGAACCTATGTGGAGACGGTTTTTGATCAGATGACGGAGATCGGCGACGGCATGCAGGAGGCTGCGGACGGAGCCGGAGAGGTGCAGGACGGTGTGAAAAAACTGCAGGATGGCAATGAGGAGATTACGGATAATCTGAAGGTGCTGGCGGACAGCACACTGACCTTTAAAGATGGCAGTCAGGAACTGACCCTTGGGCTTGCCGATTATACGGCAGGTGTAGGGAAACTTCAGGATGGTGCAAAGGCCTTGTCAGAGGGTACAGGTACACTGCTGGAGGGATCCGGCGAACTGATTGCAGGAATTGCCACTCTGAATTCCGGTGCCATTGAATTGAAGGATGGTACGGAAGCCTTTGTGGATGGAACAAAAATGCTGGCGTCAGGCACCGTGGATTACGTGCAGAATGTGGAAAAGATCAAAGCAGGCATAGATCAGCTGAGCGGTCTGGAACAGCTGGGGCAGGTATCTCAGGGAATCGCCTCCATCAGCGGGGCCGTCAGTAAAGGTTCAGATACCGCACCGGCATTAAAAACGGCGACGGCATCTCTGTCTGACGGGCTGGATACCATGTATCAGCAGGTCAGCGCCCTGCAGCATTCTCTGGAAGGGGAGAAGCTGAACCAGCTGGCCGGCAGTCTGGGAGAAGCGGTGCAGGGAATCAGCTCGGCGGCAGATGGCATAGACAGTGCTGCCGATACTGTATATCAGGCGGCAGAGGGTACCTCATCGGCCGCTCAGATTATCAGCGAAACCGCAGCATCCATCAACAGCCAGATCGAGGCCAATAATGCGGGCATCGATGAAGTACAGGGACGTATCAACGGACAGATCGATGCAGCCAATGATGCCATTACGGCACAGGGAAATCAAGCTATGTCAGCTGTCAATGGGCAGATCGATGCGGCGGTCAGTGCGGTCATGGCGGCCCGTGAAGCAGGCGGTCTCAGCAGTGAAGAGGCAGACCGTATTATCCGTCAGCTGAATCATGCCCGGGTGGATGAGGCAGTCAGCGGAGCTATTGCCCATGTGGACAGTTCCGATGTGAAGATGGCATCCCTGTCAGCGGGCTCATCCGTGGAAACACTGCAGCAATTGTCCGGTCAGCTCAGTCAGGCAGGTGAAGGACTGGAACAGGGTGCCTCTGAACTGAAGCAGGGCGCTGCGAAATTGCAGGCCGGTCTGGAAGCCATGCCGACGGATATTGACAGCAGTACCCTTGCACGGCTGTCGGCGGGACTTGCGTCCGCCTCTGAAGGTGTCGCAGCCATTGATCAGGGGACCGGACAGGTAGCTGCAGGTCTGCAGATCCTCGAGACAGCCACGGAAAGTTTTCCGCAGGCTGCCGCCGGTGTCACTGCCGTACGTTCAGGACTTCGTGAACTGACGGCCTATGACAGTTCTCTCATTGCCGGAGCCGGACAGCTCCTGGCGAATGCGGATGCGGTTAAGACCGGCGCTTCTCAGGTATCAGGCGGCATAAAGATACTGGCAGCTGCAGCAGGACCGTTAAAGGAGGGTGTAGAAGCTCTGGATGTGGGAGCAGGTCAGATCTATGCCGGTACCAGTGAATTGGCTGCCAATAACAGCAAACTGATGTCAGGGAGTGACCGGCTGACAGATGGCGCTGCTCAGATCAGCGATGGTGCGGGGCAGCTGACAGACGGCTCTGTTAGTCTCGGTGACGGTCTGAAAGCGCTGGGTGACGGCAGTGATGAGCTGAAGACAGCCCTTGCTGACGGCGCGGACGAGATCAAGGCTGTCCATGCGACAGATGCGATGATGGATATGTTCGCTGTACCTGTGGAGGATGAAGAAATCCATGTGACAGAAATCGCCAATAACGGACACGCCATGTCGGCTTATATGATGTCCGTGGCCCTCTGGGTGGGCTGTATCGCTTTCTGTATCATGTACCCGCTGATGCAATATGAAGGCAAGATCCGGTCAGGCTTTGACTGGTGGCTGTCCAAGGCCAGCGTCCTCTATGTCGTTGCCATGGGCATGGCGCTGGTGATGCTGGGGATGCTTCATGTATGCAACGGCTTTAATCCGGCCAACTGGGGACAGATGATCTTCATCACCTGCCTGGCATCCCTGGCCTTTATGGCAATCATGTATTTCTTCAATGTACTGCTGGGCAAGGTGGGAAGCTTCCTGATGCTGATCTTCATGGTCATCCAGCTGGCGGGAGCTGCAGGTACATACCCGATCGAACTGTCGGGAGACTTTGTAGCTGCCATTCATCCATGGCTTCCGTTCAGCTATACGGTCGATGCCTTCAGGGTGGCTCTGGCCGGTGCAGGCAGCATCCATCATGCCGTCATGGTACTGGTGGGCATCATCATCGTATTCACATTGCTGACCATCAACCTGTTCAGAATCAGGACAAAAGAAAACAGACATGGCAGGAAAAACCTGTATGAGTTCCTGGAAGAAAAGGGACTGGCATAGACAATAAAGCAGACTTATTATAAGTATATAGTAAGTCTGCTTTATTTTTAGCCAAATCATTTCAAAAAAATAAAATAGCATATTACATAAAATTTGATAAAAAGCGGCTAAAAATTGATGATTTTACAGAATTGTGCCAATTGATTCTTTGGAATAATAGTGATAAACTTAATAACATATGAGTATGGTAAAGTTTCTGGTTTGAGGATACATAACAAGGGAGTACATAGTGAGTGTAATAAAGAATAAAATGAAGAAACTGAAGAATCCGAATTTTAAAGCCAGTCTGCAGAGTGTTGTCAGGGGACTTGCTTTATTTGGACTGGATATGTTATTGATCTGCATCTGTTCGGTGGCGGCTCTGCTGCTGCGGTATGATTTTAGCTTCAGCGGGGTGGAACCGGTTTTCTGGAAATCAGTGATCAGCTATATTCCATGGAATATTCTGGTATCTACGATTATCTTCTGGCTGTTTAAATTGTACACCAGCTTGTGGCGTTTTGCCAGTGTACTGGAATTTTATAATATTATACTGGCCAGCTTTATTTCATCAGCGGTCATGTATGTCGGAATGCACCTGATGAATAAACCGGTACCGCGCAGCTATCCGGTTATATATCTTTTTATGATCCTGCTGTGTCTGACCGGTACACGGTTCTTTTACCGTTTTCTGCGTATATGGCATCATGAACGTATTCATAACAGAGCAGAGATGCCGGTGCGGACGATGGTGGTGGGCGCCGGGGAAGCAGGCAACACGATCATTAAGGAACTATTGAACAGTAAGCATCTGAATCGTGAGATTCCGTGCATTATTGACGATGATCCAAAGAAGAAGGGAAGCTATCTTCATCGGATACCCATCGTGGGCGGCCGTGAGATGATACCGGCCATGGCGGAAAAATATACGATTCAGGAGATTATTATCGCCATCCCTACATTGGCGGCAGAAGAACGGCGAAAGCTTCTGGATATCTGCCAGGAAACAGGCTGCAAGCTGAAGGCATTACCGGGTATTTATCAGATGGTGAAGGATGAAGTCAAATTGTCCATGCTGCGGGAAGTGGAGATTGAGGATCTTCTTGGCAGGGAACCTGTCCAGACGGAGATTGCCAGTGTTATGGCATACGTAGAGCATCAGGTGGTACTGGTGACGGGCGGCGGCGGTTCCATCGGCAGTGAATTGTGCCGTCAGATTGCGCTGCATCATCCGAAGCAGCTGATTATCTTCGATATCTATGAGAATAATGCCTATGACCTTCAGATGGAGCTGCTGAGGAAATATCCGAAGATGGATCTGCTGGTTCTGATCGGTTCCGTCAGAGACAAGAAGAGAGTATTTGACGTTTTTGAAAAATATCATCCGAATCTTGTATTTCATGCGGCTGCTCACAAGCATGTACCCCTGATGGAGACAAGTCCGAACGAGGCCATCAAGAATAATGTCATGGGTACCTTCAATGTGGCGAAGGCAGCAGATATCTACAGAGCAAAGAAGATGATACTGATTTCCACGGACAAGGCAGTCCGACCGACGAATATCATGGGTGCTTCCAAACGAATCTGTGAGATGATTATACAGGAGTTTTCCCAGAAGTCCAAAACAGAATATGCGGCTGTACGGTTCGGCAACGTTCTGGGCAGTAATGGCAGTGTGATCCCGCTGTTCCGAAAGCAGATCGCTCAGGGTGGTCCCGTGACGGTGACTCATCCGGATATTACCCGGTATTTCATGACTATACCTGAGGCAGTCAGCCTGGTACTGCAGGCGGGTGCCTTTGCCAAAGGCGGAGAGATTTTTATCCTGGATATGGGCGAGCCGGTGAAGATTCTTGATCTGGCCAAGAAAATGATTCGTCTGTCGGGTTACAGTGTAGGGAAGGATATTAAAATCGTATTTACGGGACTGCGGCCGGGAGAAAAGCTCTATGAAGAATTGCTCCTTGACGAGAAGCACCTGATAGAAACGGAGAATGAGAAAATATTTGTCTGTCAGCAGGATCCGATTGATATTGTTCGTCTAAAGGAAAAGATGCAGGGGCTTTATGCGGCAGCGGCTGAGGAGACGGCGGATATGCGTCAGCTTGTCAGAGAAATTGTACCGGAATACAGAGATCCGGAGGAGGCCAATGGTCAGGATGTAATGAGACAATATAGAACAATTGAAACAGAATAATCATCTGTATGAATTTATACATAGTTAATCTGGAAATGACGAGGAATAGGAAGTATGGAACTGAAGCCTTTTGACAATAAGGTGTGGCTGTCATCTCCAACCATGCACGGGGATGAATTAAAATATATGACCGAAGCCTATGAGACGAATTGGATGTCAACGGTCGGGGCTAATATCAATGAGGTGGAACGTATTGCCTGTGAGAAAATCGGATGCAGGTATGCCGTTGCTTTATCGTCGGGAACAGCAGCACTCCATATGGCTGTAAAACTGGCCGGTGTAAAGCCGGGCGATAAGGTGTTTTGTTCTGATATGACATTTGACGCAACGGTCAATCCGGTTGTATATGAAGGCGGAGTACCTGTCTTTATTGATACGGAACGTGAAACCTGGAACATGGATCCGGCCGCTCTGGAAAAAGCATTTGAAATATATCCTGAAGTACGGGTTGTGGTTATTGCCCACTTGTACGGAACTCCGGGAAAGCTTGATGAACTGAAAGCTGTCTGTGATAAGCATGGGGCTGTGATTGTTGAAGATGCCGCAGAATCTTTGGGCGCTTCATATAGGGGCAAACAGACGGGTACTTTCGGGCAGTTTAATTGTATTAGCTTTAACGGAAATAAAATCATCACCGGTTCGAGCGGCGGTATGCTGCTTACGGATGATCCGGAGGCTGCCAATAAAGTCCGCAAATGGTCCACACAGGCCCGGGAGAATGCACCATGGTATCAGCATGAAGAGCTGGGCTACAATTACCGTATGAGTAATGTGATTGCGGGAGTTGTCCGCGGCCAGTTCCCTTATCTGGAAGCACATATTGCACAGAAAAAAGCAATCTATATGAGGTATAAAGAGGGATTGAAAGGATTGCCTGTCTCCATGAATCCTTATGATGCAGTCAATTCTGAGCCCAACTTCTGGCTGTCCTGTATGCTTATCGAGGAAGATGCCATGTGCAGACAGGTGAGGAGTGAGAAAGAAGCTTTGTATATCAGTGAAGCAGGCAAAAGCTGTCCTACGGAGATCCTTGAAGATTTGATGAAATACAATGCCGAAGGCCGTCCAATCTGGAAACCGATGCATATGCAGCCAATTTATCGTATGCATGGTTTTGTGACCCGTGACGGCGATGGCCGTGCCAGAACCAATGCTTACATTGATGGCAGTGTCGTGGATGTGGGTATGGATATATTTAACCGGGGACTTTGTCTGCCGAGTGATAACAAGATGACGCCTGAGCAGCAGGATATGATTATTGAAGTTATCAGGAGATGTTTTGAGTAATTGGTATATGGAGAGGCAAAGAACATGAAAAACATGCATAAGCCATATGGCCCCTATGAAAAATATTTTAAACGTCCGTTAGATTTTATCTGTGGTGTTCTGGCAGTTCTTGTGTTCTGGTGGCTTTATCTTATTGTGGCAGTTCTGGTCCGTATTAAACTGGGGAGTCCTGTCCTGTTTACACAGAAGCGCCCGGGTAAGGATGAAAAGATTTTTAAACTCTATAAGTTCCGTACTATGACGGATGCGACGGATGAGAATGGAGAACTGCTGCCGGATGAAGTCAGACTTACTCAATTTGGGAGAATACTTCGATCCACCAGTCTGGATGAACTTCCGGAAGTGTTTAATATTATAAAAGGCGATATGAGTGTTATAGGGCCAAGACCTTTATTGGTTAAGTATTTACCTCTCTATAATGCGGAACAGCACAGACGTCATGAGGTGCGTCCGGGTTTGTCCGGATACGCGCAGGTACATGGCAGAAACATGGTGTCCTGGGAAGAAAAGTTTAAAATGGATGTGGCATATGTTGATCATATTACTTTTCTGGGAGATGTTAAGATCATTTTGGATACAGTTATGAAAGCATTTATTAAACAGGAAGGTATTTCTTCAGATACATCTGCAACAATGGAAGAATTTAAAGGAAATTAACTTTGATGAAGCAGTTAGTGATTATTGGAGCCAGTGGCCATGGTAAAGTGGTCGCTGACATTGCAAAGAAAAATGGATATGAAGAGATTCTATTTTTAGACGATAA
>JAEDGN010000078.1 GCA_016297495.1 Coprococcus sp. | reverse complement strand
GATTATCTTGTATCTGTAGGTAATGTACTGGCAGGTGCAGCTTCCCAGGTTGCAGTTTTATCATGTGCCATTGCCAATGGCGGTTCTATTGATAATGTTCAGCCGGGTATTGATTTCTTTAAGGAACTGGCTGAGGCAGGAAGACTGGATACCGGTGATACGACTTCTGCAAGACTTGCCAGCGGTGAGATGGTTTGCTGCGTAGGTAACTATGATTATTCCGTTCTGGCATGGAGAGACAATATTGTTGCCGAGAACCCGTCCATGAATCTTGAAATTACAATTCCATCCGATGGTTCTGTTACAAACGGTTACTGCCAGATTATTAACAAATATGCACTTCATCCGAATGCAGCAGGCCTTGCCATTGAATATCTCTGCAGCGATCAGGCTGCCATCGACCGTGCAAAGGGTTATGCAAGACCGACCAAACAGGATGTTGTGATTCCTGAAGATGTAGCTGCTACACTGCTGAGTGATGATCTGTATGCAAACTGCACCAATATTTCTGATGTTGAGGCATTGAATGCCGCATGCGCACAGATCGCAGAGCTTTGGGAGAGAGAGGTTCTTCCACTTGTTCAGTAAGTGGTAAAGTTTCGTAAGTTCATATATTGATTCATGTTCATGAGAAAATAAAAATTGCAGCCTTCCGGAGATGCTGTATAGAGGAGAGGGGCAGTGTTTCCGGATGGCCTGCATGGAGTAACTCTATTTGGAGAAGTGATTCGTATGAAGAAATTATTACAACTCAGGAATATGCTGACGATGGTTCCTTTGGTGATTCTTGCGGTGTTGTTTATTTTTCTGCCTATATTAAGCATGATCAGGCAGAGCCTGACGATGCCGGAAGTGGGAACTTTTACTTTGGATAATTATATAACCGTATTCACGGACTCTATTTATAGAGTTGCAACGAAGAACAGTTTATACTTATCATTCGTATCATCTATCATCGGTTTGATTCTATCGTTTTTGATTGCGTATTCTATTAACGAACTTGGAAAAAAAGGTCAGGGGCGTATTTTATCATTATTGAACATGGTATCCAATTTTGCCGGATTGCCGCTGTACTTTTCATTTGTTGTTATTCTTGGCAATACGGGTATATTTGTACTTGCTCTGAAAGCAATCGGTATCAATCTGGCCACTGTATTCAAACTGTATTCCATACAGGGGCTTATGCTGATGTTCATATATTTTCAGCTGCCGCTTGGCAGTCTGATGCTGGTGCCTGCTTTTCAGGCCATCAATCCTGCATGGAAGGAAGCAGCAGAGATACTTGAAGCAACACCGTTTAAGTTCTGGACAAGAATCGGCATTCCTGTCATGCTGCCAAGTCTTCTGGATACATTTGCCCTGCTGTTTGCCAATGCCATTACCGCATATGCAACAGTTTTACTTCTTGTTACCACCAGTATTCCGCTTTTGCCGGTCAAGATTACGACCATGTTTACCGGAGAAATGACACCGCAGCGGGAGATGGGTTCGGCACTGGCGATCTGGATGATTATCATTATGCTGTTGGTAATATGCGGCTGTAATCTGCTGAAAAAGCTGCTGTGTAAAGGGGGAGGTAAAGCATGAAAGACAAAAGAAAAAAGACAAAAAAACTGCCTTATGTCATTCTGACGCTGACTACCATTTTCCTGCTGATACCATTTGTGGCGACACTGGTATATTCCTTCACGGTTGGCTGGACAAAGCTTTTTCCTGCAGGCTGGACGTTAAAATACTGGGCGCAGGCATTTACTGAGGCAGATCTGTGGCCGTCCATACTGAGAGGCCTGCTGATCAGTATACCACCTATTATCATTACGAATATTATTGTTGTCCTGGCATTATATACAGCGGTTGTATATAATCCGAAACTTGAGAAATATATTCAGGCTGTCTGCATGATTCCAAATTCCCTGAAAGGTGTTATTATTGCAATTCCGGTACTGGCACTTTATTCGGGGTCGGATACGATTTTCTCCAACCGGATGGTCATGCTGTCGTGCATTTACTGTATTTCCATTCTGCCGTTTGTCTATCAGGGAATCAGAAATAATCTTCATGGTATCAATGTCAATCAGCTGCTGGAGGCTGCTGAGATTCTGGGGGCCGGTAAATTATATGCATTTATGCGTATTGTACTGCCGAATATGCTCTCGGGTATTCTTGTGTCTTCCCTGATTTCACTGTCGATCATATTTGGTGATTTCGCAATCATTAAAATTATTGCAGGTAATAAATACCAGACAGTTCAGATGCTTCTGTATAACAGCCGACTGATCGTTCTTCAGTATCAGTGTGTCATTGTTATCATTATGTTTGCTGCAACATGGATTCTTTCGCAGGTGGTGTTCAAACTGCAGAACAAAAATAAGGTTTAGGTGAAAAAGATGTCGTATATAGAATTTAAAAATATCAATAAATATTTTGGCGATAATCATGTCTTAAAAGGAATCAATCTGAATATTGAACAGGGAGATCTGGTGACGCTTCTGGGACCTTCCGGATGCGGAAAAAGTACATTACTGAGATGCTTTTCGGGACTTGAAACGGTATCTGAGGGAGAAATCTGGCTGGATGGTACCAATATTACGGATTTTACACCGAAGCAGAGAAAGATCGGTATGGTATTCCAGCAGTACAGCCTGTTCCCGAATATGACCGTAAAACAGAATGTGGCTTTTGGTCTGCAGATGCTGAAAAAAGACAAAAAATATATTGAAGAAAAGGTAAAAGAGACTCTTGAGATCGTTGGATTATCTGAGAAGATCAATCAGTATCCGAAACAGCTTTCCGGTGGGCAGCAGCAGCGTGTGGCACTGGCGAGAGCCATTGTTATGGAACCAAGGGTGCTGCTGTTGGATGAGCCGTTAAGTGCCATTGATGCGCTGCTTCGACGGAATCTTCAGATTGAGATCCGCAGAATCCAGCAGGAACTTAAGATTACCACTATTTTCGTTACCCATGATCAGGAAGAAGCCATGGTTATGTCGGATATGATCCATCTGTTTAATATGGGAAGGATTGAGCAGTCGGGATCACCGGAGCAGATCTATGCCCATCCGCAGACGACATTTGCCGCAAACTTCATCGGTCATTATAATATATGGAAGTTGGAAGATCTTAAAAAAGTGGTTAGTGTGGACATGGATTGCGAAAATGTGGCAGTACGTCCGGAGGCTATCCATATTTCAAAAGAACCCGAAAAAGTAGATGATGGTTATTTGCAGTTTAAGGGACGGGTTACGGGCTCCATGTCCAGAGGTACGACAATTGTATATAATCTGGATTGTCAGGGCCTTGAGGTAAATGCAGATAAGCTGTTCAGTGTGGAAGGAAGAATTGCAGCAGGTACGGATGTTTATTTAACTGTTGCAAAATCCGATGTGCTGGCATTGAGATAGTAATTTCATATCCCATTTTATCAAATGCTGCTGCGGGAGCGGGCCGGGGGGACCGCGTCCCTGCAGCGGCTTTTTTGCATGGTACTGGTGGATATAGGAGCTATTATGTATTATGGCATAATGAAGCGGATAAAAGATTCCAGAGAGCGATGAGGTGTATGGCTGCTTTTCCATGCGAAGCCAATTTCACGTGGGTGAATAGGCTGGCCGATCGGAATTTCTATTAATGTACCTTTTTCCAGATCATCAGCAACAAAATCTTTAATGACGCATGCAATACCAAGCCCGGTGCGTGCAAATTCTATCAACAGATCCATAGTGGTAATTTCAATGAGATTGGCGGCATGAATATGATTTTCTTCCAGAAAATAATCAATAAACTGCCGGGAAGCATTGGCTTTATCCAGCAGCATCAGTGTCCCGGCATTCAGTATGCCCAGACCTTCAGCCGCATGGCGCATCTGCAGATGATTCAGATAACTTGGTGTGCAGACAAAGACATCTTCAATATTACCCAAAGAAGCAAATGTAATATGATCCATATGAGGCTGCCTTGCAATGAGCCCGATATCAAGTGTTCCGTCATTCAGTAATTCCAGTGTTTGATTGGTAGATTGACAGATGATGTTGATACTGATATGTGGATATTCATCTACGAAGGCTTTCAGATACGGCAGAAGACGGTAGCGGCACAGTGTCGTGCTGACACCGATGGTCAGGTGGCCAATACCCATATCTTTAAAGCGCTGCAGCTCCGCTTCACCGGCTTCCAGAGTCCGGAAAGCATCTGACACATGTCTGTAGAGAAGCTGCCCCTCTTCAGTTAGAGTCACACCTCTGGAATTCCGCTCAAACAGCGGGGTCTGGAGACTTGCTTCCAGATTACTGATGGACTTACTGATGGCCGGCTGACTGATATAGAGCTGTTTGGCAGCACCGGATATACTGCCGCATTCAGCAACAACAGAAAATATTTTATACAAAGAAAGATTAGAATCCATAAAAACTTCTCCTTTTTCACGCAGACGGGAAGGATAATATTCGTCCTGAAACAGATTCATCGTCAATCGTTTCAGGAGAAATATTATCTTGTCGCGCTGCTGTACTATGAAGTCGATGAGAATATACAACACTTCCATCTGATATAACTACAGCTTATAGGAAATATTCAAATTATATATTTCTATTATACACCTATCTATGCTAAAATAACAACATGAGATTTATCATGCTCAGCAGGCTGAATAGTCAAAGTCTGCTGAACTGCGTCTGGTTGAAATACAGATGGAACTGCCAAAAGGAGGTTTTTGATATGGGAATGACAATGACACAGAAGATTCTTGCTTCTGCAGCGGGTCTTGACAAGGTGGAGGCTGGTCAGCTGATTATGGCGAATCTGGACATGGTTCTGGCCAATGATATTACGGGCCCTGTTGCTATTCATGAAATGGATAAATTTGAAAAAAAGGGTGTATTTGACAAAGATAAAATAGCACTGATTCCGGATCATTTTTCACCGAACAAGGATATCCAGTCTGCCCAGAACTGTAAATGCATGCGTGATTTTGCTCACTGCAATGAGGTGACTCATTTTTATGAAGTCGGAGAAATGGGTATTGAGCATGCACTGCTGCCGGAAAAAGGTATTGTAACAGCGGGAGATACAGTAATTGGTGCGGATTCCCATACATGTACCTATGGCGCTCTTGGTGCATTCTCCACAGGTGTGGGTTCAACAGATGCGGCTGCAGGCATGTCTACAGGTAAGGCATGGTTTAAGGTTCCGTCTGCCATCAAATTTGTTCTGACAGGCAAACCATCAAAATGGGTCAGCGGCAAAGACATCATTTTACATATCATCGGTCTGATCGGTGTGGATGGCGCTTTATACCGTTCCATGGAATTTACAGGTGACGGAATTGCGCATCTTTCCATGGATGACCGTTTTACGATTGCCAATATGGCTATTGAAGCCGGTGGAAAAAACGGTATCTTCCCTGTGGATGAGAAAACGATTGAATATATTGAAAGTCATATGAGCGAAGCCAGAAAGGCTGAGTATGAGAAGACAGGTGTGAAACCATATAAGATTTTTGAAGCTGATGCGGATGCTGTATATGATGAAACCTATACGATCGATCTCAGCACATTGAAGCCAACGGTAGCTTTTCCTCATTTACCGGAAAATACACATCCGGTTAATGAAATTGGCGACATTGCCATTGATCAGGTTGTTATTGGATCCTGTACCAACGGACGGTTAAATGACCTTCGTATTGCGGCAGAGATATTGAAGGGGAGAAAGATTGCAAAAGGCCTTCGTGTGATTATTATACCTGCTACCCAGAAGATTTATCTGGATGCCATGGAAGCAGGATATATCAGAACATTTATTGAAGCAGGCGCCATTGTCAGCACGCCGACCTGTGGTCCGTGTCTTGGCGGGTATATGGGCATTCTGGCTGAAGGAGAGAGATGTGTATCTACTACAAATCGTAACTTTGTAGGCCGTATGGGTCATGTAACATCAGAAATCTATCTGGCCAGCCCGGCAGTTGCTGCGGCCAGTGCTGTAACCGGCAGGGTTACATGCCCTTGTGAACTGGATTAATAAGGAGGCAGGACAATGAAAGCATCAGGAAGCGTATTTAAATATGGAGACAATGTAGATACAGACGTTATTATTCCGGCAAGACACCTGGCAATCACAGATCCGAAAGGACTGGCTGCACATTGCATGGAGGATATTGATACAGAATTTGTCAAAAAGGTTAAAGATGGCGATATTATGGTGGCCCGTAAGAATTTTGGCTGCGGCTCATCCAGAGAACACGCACCGATCGCTATTAAAGCATCAGGCATCAGCTGTGTAATCGCGGAGACCTTCGCACGTATTTTCTATAGAAATGCCATCAATATCGGTCTTCCGATTATCGAGTGCAGGGAAGCTTCGGAAGATATTGATGCAGGGGATGAAGTGGATATCGATTTTGACAGCGGAATCATTTATAATAAGACAAAAAACAGAAGTTATAAAGGTCAGGCATTTCCACCATTTATGCAGGAATTGATACAGGCCGGAGGTCTGGTCAATTACACCAACAATCTGAATAAATAAAATGAAAGGGCTGTTGCACAATTGTTATGGCAGAATGTCTTTAACATATTTGTGCAGCAGCCTTCTTTTTTAAAACTAACAAGGTTTATACTTTAACAAGGTGAATTTTTACGTAATTGCAGTTGAAATTCCAAAAAAAATAGTTTATTATAGAGACTAACGCAAATGCAGTGTCATTTGTCGGGGAAAGGGAGATTATCATGAATTTTAAGATTGCACTGATTAAGGGTGACGGAATAGGTCCTGAGATTGTGGATGAGGCAGTTAAGGTACTGAATAAGGTTGCTGAAAGATATGGACATACTTTTGAATATACAAGGGTGCTGATGGGCGGTGAGTCTATTGATGCCTGTGGTGTGCCTCTGACAGATGAGGCGATTGCCGCATGCCGGGCCAGTGATTCCGTTCTGATGGGATCCATCGGCGGCAACACCACTACGTCACCGTGGTACAAGCTGGAGCCGTCATTGAGACCGGAAGCGGGATTATTGAAGCTTCGCAAGTCCCTTGGACTGTTTGCCAATATCCGTCCTGCCTATCTGTATGATGAATTGAAGGCAGCCTGTCCGATCAAGGATGAGATCATCGGCGACAAGGGCTTTGATATGGTCATTATGAGAGAATTGACAGGCGGCCTTTATTTTGGAGAGAGAAAGACCGTCATGGAGAATGGTGTTCTGAAGGCATATGATTCTCTGACATATGATGAGAATGAGATCCGACGCATCGCCATCAAGGGTTTTGAGATTGCCATGAAGCGACGTAAGAATGTGGTCAGCGTCGATAAGGCCAATGTACTGGATTCCTCCAGACTCTGGCGTAAGGTCGTGGAAGAGGTTGCGAAGGATTATCCGGAAGTTACATATTCTCATATGCTGGTGGACAATTGTGCCATGCAGCTTGTGAAGAATCCGGGACAGTTCGATGTTATTCTGACAGAGAATATGTTCGGAGATATTTTGTCAGATGAAGCCAGTGAGATTACAGGATCCATCGGTATGCTGTCCTCTGCAAGTCTGAGTGAGACAAGCTTTGGTCTTTATGAGCCAAGCCATGGTTCGGCACCGGATATTGCCGGTACCAATCAGGCCAACCCGATTGCTACGATTCTTTCTGCAGCTATGATGCTCAGATTTTCCCTGAATCTGGATGAAGAGGCCGATGCTATTGAAACTGCAGTTAAAAATGTTTTGAAGAAAGACTACAGAACCGTTGACATCATGTCCGAAGGGCAGACACTGGTTGGATGCAGAGAGATGGGCGATGTCATTGCAGCAGAGATTTAAATTAAAGATATAGGAAGGAATAGAGTTATGAAGAGTGATAATGTTAAGAGCGGTATGCAGCAGGCACCGCATCGTTCTTTGTTTAATGCGCTGGGGATGACAGCAGAAGAGATGAAGAAGCCGTTGGTCGGTATTGTCAGTTCCTACAATGAGATCGTGCCGGGGCACATGAATCTGGACAAGATCGTTGAGGCAGTTAAACTGGGGGTTGCCATGGCAGGCGGCACACCGGTTGTTTTTCCTGCTATTGCCGTATGTGACGGAATTGCCATGGGCCATATCGGTATGAAGTATTCCCTGGTAACCCGTGACCTGATTGCCGATTCAACGGAAGCTATGGCCATAGCGCATCAGTTTGATGCACTGGTTATGGTTCCGAACTGTGATAAAAATGTTCCGGGGCTTCTGATGGCAGCTGCCCGTGTCAATGTTCCGACGGTATTTGTCAGCGGCGGTCCGATGCTTGCAGGTCATGTAAAGGGTAAGAAAACAAGTCTTTCGAGCATGTTTGAGGCTGTCGGTTCCTATGCTGCCGGCAGGATGTCAGAGGAGGATGTCCTTGATTTTGAGAATCACGCGTGTCCTACCTGTGGTTCCTGCTCAGGTATGTACACAGCCAACAGTATGAACTGTCTGACAGAGGCTATTGGTATGGGACTTCAGGGTAACGGAACGATTCCGGCTGTTTATTCGGAGCGTATCAAGCTGGCAAAGCATGCCGGTATGAAAGTTATGGAACTGCTTGAGAAGAATATCCGTCCTAGAGATATTCTGACAGAGAAGGCCTTCATGAACGCGCTGACAGTGGATATGGCTCTGGGATGTTCTACGAATACAATGCTGCATCTTCCGGCTATTGCTCATGAGGCAGGTGTTGAGCTGAACCTTGATATTGCCAATGAATTAAGTGCAAAGACTCCAAACCTCTGCCATCTGGCTCCGGCTGGACATACCTATATGGAAGATCTGAATGAAGCAGGCGGTATCTATGCCGTAATGAATGAGCTGGACAAGAAGGGCCTGCTGTATACAGATCTGATTACTGCTACAGGTAAGACTGTAGGCGAAAATATCGCAGGATGTATCAATAAGAATCCTGAGATCATACGTCCGATTGACAATCCGTACAGTGAAACGGGCGGTATTGCCGTACTGAAGGGCAATCTGGCTCCAAACGGCGGTGTTGTCAAGCGTTCAGCTGTTGTGCCTGAGATGATGGTTCATGAGGGACCGGCTCGTGTATTCGACTGTGAAGAAGATGCCATTGCAGCAATCAAGGGCGGACAGATTGTTCCGGGTGATGTGATCGTGATCCGTTATGAAGGACCTAAAGGCGGTCCGGGTATGAGAGAGATGCTGAATCCGACATCTGCCATTGCAGGTATGGGTCTTGGTTCAAGCGTGGCTTTGATTACCGACGGGCGCTTCTCCGGTGCTTCCAGAGGTGCTTCCATCGGACATGTTTCTCCGGAAGCAGCCCTTGGAGGCAATATTGCGCTGGTAGAAGAGGGAGATATCATTAAGATTAATATTCCTGAAAATTCCTTGAATTTGGATGTATCGGACGAAGTATTGGCAGAAAGAAGAG
>JAEDGN010000077.1 GCA_016297495.1 Coprococcus sp. | reverse complement strand
CGATTTAATAAAAATCGGTTGACAGATTACAGATGTTGATGTATCATAATAATATATAATATAACGTTATATAACAATATATATTTTCCAGAAACGGAGGAACTACTATGAAACAAGAACATATCAATCAAATTAATACGGCCGTGGCTGCTGTTACTGCCAAGGATAATATCAACCACTTTTATTTTGTGGCGTGCGGCGGCTCCCAGGCATTTATGATGCCTGCACAGTACATATTTGACCGTGAGCTGGCTATTCCTGCCAGTATCTATACTTCCAATGAATTTGTGCATCGCGCTCCGAAGGCACTGGGACCGGATTCTGTTGTGATTACCTGCTCTCATTCAGGCAATACACCTGAAACGGTGAAAGCGACAGCGGTTGCCAGAGAGAAGGGAGCTACAACTATTGCATTATCCAATCTTGAAGGATCTCCGCTCTGGGAGGCAGCCGAGTATCCGATTCACTATGATTGGGGAAAGGAAGCTGATGCCAGTGATTTGAATAAGGCTGTATTGTTTTCATTGATTTTCCGTATATTGAATGCAGTAGCGCCTTGTGAAAAATATGAGAAAGGTATCGCTTCTGTTGAGAATATCAACGATGTGCTTGAACGGGCAAAGGCATTGTATGCAGACAGGTTAAAGGAATGGGGCAAAAAGTATAAGAGAGAGGAACTTATTTATACGATGGGCAGCGGCGCATGCTACGGTGAGGCATATTCCTTCGCTATCTGCCTGCTGATGGAAATGCAGTGGATTCATTCAAATTGTATTCATTCCGGTGAATACTTCCATGGACCATTTGAAGTAACAGATTTTGATGTGCCATTCATTATTATCAAGGGACTTGGCGCGACCAGACCGCTGGACGAGCGTGCGTACAATTTCTGCCAGAAATACTGCGATTCAATCATGCTGGTTGATTGCGCAGATTTCGATATGACAGGTATTGATGAGGAAGTGCAGGAATACTTTGCACCACTGGTAGCAGGCGCTGTTCTTCGCGCACTGGCTGATGAGTTTGCTTATCAGAGAGGGCATGATCTGAGCGTTCGCCGCTATATGTGGAGGATGGAGTATTAAGCATAAAATGCAGCTGATCTGTGTGAGAACAGGGATGGTCAGCAAAAAAGAAACAAAAAGTTCCCAGGCATTGAGGAGGGTAAGAAATGAAGTTAAGAAAAGTAGCAGCATTGGTAATGGCGGCGATCATGAGTATGTCGCTGATGGCATGCGGCTCAGACACAGCTGAGACAAAGGCATCTGAAGCAGGAAATGAAGGAACTCAGACAGAAGCATCAGCTGCAGATGCAGCAGGGGATGGCGAACAGGTCGTTATCAATTTCTTCCATCGTTGGCCAAACGATCCGAAGAATTCCATGTTCCAGTCATTAATCGAGCAGTATATGGAAGAGAATCCCAACGTTACAATTAACATGGACTGTATCTTAAATGACCAATATAAAGAGAAGATTCGTATGATTGTTGGAACTGACGAGGTTCCGGACGTTTTTTCCTCGTGGTCCGGAACTTTTGCTCAGGAAATGATTGCGACAGGTAATGTGGCAGTACTGAATGATATGTACGAGAGTGATACTGAGTGGTCGGGTGCAATTGCTCAGGCCAGCGTAGATGGATTTACTTTCGACGGCGAAATCTACGCTGCCCCGTGGTCACAGGACGGCAAAGTGTTCTTCTATAATAAGACAATTTTCGAAGAGAATAATCTGGAAGTGCCAACAACATGGACAGAGTTCATTAATGTTCTGGACGCACTGCAGGCAGCAGGCTATGAGACACCTATTGTTGAAGGTCTGGCTGACAATTGGGCAATCCTGCATTATCTTGGCACAATGAACCAGAGAATGATTGATCCGGATGTACTGGCAGCGGATTATGAAGCATCAACAGGTGAATTTACGGATCCTGCTTATGTGACAGTACTTGAGAAATGGCAGCAGCTTACCTCTTACATGGGTGAAACTTGTGTAGCTATCGATCATGAGACAGCGAGAAATACTTATTTCGCAACAGGTGAGGCACCAATTATGTATCTCCAGTTTGCAGAAATTACATTGCTTGAGCAATCTCTTCCGGATGGTTTCGAGTATGGCTTCTTTAACTTCCCTGCATTTGAGGAAGGCAAGGGTGACCCGAATGCGCTGACAGGTGCACCGGAAGGTTTTATGATCAGCACAAAGACAAAGTATCCAGAAGAATGCCGGAAGTTCTTAAAGTGGCTTGTAAGCAAGACAGGCGGTGAAGCACTGACAACTCAGTGCGGCGATATCTCCAGTGTGGCAGGTGCCGTTGACGAGACGAATGCTTTGCCGGCACAGCTGGAAGCAATGGAAATAATCAGTAATGCTTCAAAACTGACACCGTGGTTTGACAATGCCTGCAACGCAACTGTTTATACAGTATACGGACAGGGGGCACAGGCTATCGCAACAGGCGACGAGACTCCTGAGAGCGTGATGCAGCAGGTACAGGAGGCAGCAGCATCCCTGCATTAATATATGCGTGAAATGCAGCGAAACCCGCATCAGCGTGTTTTGTCTGGTGGTTCCAGCCGGGGTGAGGCCTTTGACCTTATCCTGGCTGTTTTAGAAATGAGATGATTAATATTGAATAAAAAGAGAAGGATACAGGCATTTCTTTTTGTCGTTCCGGCCCTCGTTGTACTGGCAGTTTTTGTGTATGTGCCATTGTTAAGTAATATCTTTAATAGTCTTCATTCATTTGGACTTTCATCGACGACGAAGGAATGGATGGGATTGGCGAATTACAAGCAGTTATTTACGGACAAGACGATTTTAATCTGTCTGAAAAATAATATTCTTTATGCTATTATATCCATTATTTTTCAGGTGGGCGGCGGACTGGTGCTGGCGGCGGTGCTGGAAGATGTAGCTTTCAGAAAATCTGCGCCAATATTCAGAACCATCTATTTTATTCCGACAATTTTATCAATGACAGTTGTATGTTTGTTATTTGAATTTATTTATAATCCGCAGATGGGGTTGCTGAACAGCTTTTTAAGCACTGTCGGTCTGGATAGCCTGACGAAAGTGTGGCTGGGAAGCAAGAAGACAGCTATGTATGCTATCATTGCTGTATCCCAGTGGCAGAGCTTCGGTTATGTAACCATGCTGTTTATTGTTGCTATTCAGAAGATTCCGCATGAACTTTACGAGGCTGCGGAGGTGGACGGCGCAGGCAAGATTCAGCGATTCTTCTCAATTACGGTTCCGCAGGTCAGACAGATGATGTTCGTGACAATGGTGCTGACGGTGGTGGGGGCATTTACCGTATTTAACGAACCATATATTTTGACAGGCGGCGGCCCGGGTACGGCGACAGAGGTATTGGCTCTGTATATGTATCAGACCGGATTTGTTAAGAACAACATGGGTTATGCATCGGCTATAGCAATGCTGATATTTGTCATAACGGCTATTTTGTCCTCCGTGCAGTTTATGACCATTGGAACAGAAAAGGAGGATCGCTGATGGAAGAAAAAGCAGAAGTAAAAAAGGTAAAGGGACGCAGGAAATACGGTCCCGGCGAAGTAATTGTTTTTATTATTCTGGTAATTCTGGCAATTTTGATTTTGTATCCGATGTTCTGGATTCTGATGTCTTCCTTTAAGGATTATACGAGCATTTACACTGACGTATGGGGATTGCCTGGGGTATGGCATGTGGAGAATTATATCAATGCCTGGAACAAGGGTATTTCCCAGTATTTTGTTAACAGTCTTATTGTAACGGCAGCGACTCTTATCGGCGTTGTATTTATTGCTTCCTTTGCGGCCTTTGGCGTGTGTCAGATCAAAGGAAAGCTCGGTAATGTGATTTTCATGATTTGCCTCTGCGGTTTGCTGTTGGCACCGCAGGTATGTGTATTGCCGCTGTTCATGATATTGAAAGCACTGGGACTGAAGAATACGCTGTGGGCTATGATCCTGCCATATATTGCCTTCCGGCTGCCGATATCTATCATGATGCTGCGGGCTTTCTTTATGGGTATTTCAAAGGAACTGGAGGAGGCGGCCATTATTGACGGAGCGTCCATGTTCCAAATCTATTCACATATTTATCTTCCATTGTCCAAGCCGATTCTTTCGACGGTGACGATTATGACGATCTACTATGCGTGGAATGAATTTATGTTTGCCACAATATTTGTTGACAGCTCCAAGCTTCGAACAATTCCTGTCGGCTTGATGGTTTTCAGGGATGGTCTGATGACAGACTGGGGTGTTGTAATGGCAGGTATGGTTATTTCCTGTGTGCCGATCCTTATTCTGTTCCTGCTCATGCAGAAAAGTTTTGTGCGCGGCATGACAGCCGGCGCAGTCAAGGGATGATGTCCGGGAAGCGGCAGGAGGTTGTGGATATTATCAAAAAGAAATGATAAAATAGGAAAATAGAGTAATACATAGATGAGGCGGTGTGTACAATGAAATTGATTGCAATCGGGGATAACGTGACCGACTGTTATGTGGACGAGGGAGTTTATTTTCCTGGAGGAAATGCGGTGAACGTGGCAGTAAACTGCAAAAAATGCGGCGCCGAAAAGGTGAATTATATCGGCGTATTCGGAGATGATGACAGGGCGGATTATATCAGGGAATGCCTGGCAGAGGAGGGCGTGACCTGTGACCGTTCGAGAAAGGTTTATGCACCGACAGCACAGCCAAGAGTATTTCTGAGGGATGGAGACAGAGTGTTTGGGCGGGGACCAAGAGATTCGTGTCAGCATCTGTTTGCTATCAAAATTGTGGAGGAAGATATGGAGGTCATTAAGTGCTATGATATCTGCCATACAAGCTGTTATTCCAATCTGGAATATGAGCTGCCTCAGCTTCAGAAGCTCTGCCAGGTGTCCTTTGACTTTTCAGACAGGCGGGAGGAGACTTATCTGCAGCGCACCTGTCCGTATCTGACCTTTGCTTTTTTCTCTGGTTCCGATATGACGGAAGAGGAGTGCATCAGTCTGATGGAGCATGTGCATGAACTGGGAACCCGGGTGGTTGGCGTTACCCGCGGCGCCGACGGAGCAGTTTTCTATGACGGAGAAAAGATTTACCGGCAGGGAATTAAGAAAGTTGCTGCTGTGGATACCATGGGAGCGGGAGACAGCTTTATCGCCGGTTTTCTGACGGCCTATGGTGATGGCAAATCTATGGAGGAAGCCCTTGATTATGCGGCTGAACGTTCGGCGTTGACCTGTACGATTCGCGGCGGCTTCGGACATCCTCATCCGGATGAACAGAAATGACACAGACAGAGATGGCGTGCCGCAAAGCAATGACTTGGTGGTGCGCCTTTTTTCTGTCGTAATTATTGCTGAACAGGGGAAATTAACATATAATCAATATAAGTGCTATAAGGAGTATCAATATGTTGAAGCAGGATTATCATGTTCATTGTTTGAATTCTCCGGACAGCCGTGAACCTCTGGAGGCTGTCTGCCGTTCAGCCATCTCTTTGGGTCTTACGGAGATTATGGTGACGGATCATTATGAAATGTTCACAGAGGATTTTCCACGCCCGGCCTGGCGTCCGGAATATCTGAATCAATGCCTTGAGTCTGTAGAGTGCTGCCGTGAACTGTTCCAAGGACAGTTGTATGTGGGATTTGGCATTGAATTGGGACAATGGCAACTGCAGCCGGAGGAGGCTGCCCGTGTGACAGAGACGTATCCTTTTGATTTTGTCATTGCTTCCAATCATAAGCTGGATAATGTGGATCTCAGTCTTCTGCATTATGCCGATGAAGACAGGAAAGCGCTGTGCCGGAGATATCTGGAAGGTGTTCTGGAAATCGCAATGTGCGGAGATTTTGACTGTCTGGGACATCTGGACCTCATCAAACGGTATGCGGCAGGACAGGGGTTTGTCATCAGAGCGGAAGAAGAGGAAGAACTGACAAGAGAGATTTTATGGACGCTGGTGCGAAGAGGAAAAGGGTTGGAATTGAATACGTCCGGGCTGCGTCAGGCGGTTCGGGAGACGTTCCCATCCGGGCAGATTCTGAAATGGTATCGGGAAATGGGCGGACGTGTGATTACAGTTGGTTCGGATGCCCATTGCAGACAGGATGTAGCGGCAGATTTTGCTGAGGCTGAGCGGATACTCGGAATGGCTGGGTTTACGGAAATCAGCTGTTTTAGGCAAAGAAAGGAATTACGGAAAATAATAGAGTAGGTGAAAGAGTATGTTGGATACAAATAGTTCGGTTCCATTGTATGAACAATTAAAGACAGCCCTGAAAGAGGCCATGCAGAAGAAGGAATACCGGCCGGGAGAACGTATGCCGAGTGAGCCGGAACTGGGGGAAAAATATAAGGTCAGCAGGATAACCGTGCGGCGTGCTGTAAAAGAACTGTGCGACGAGGGGATACTTGTACGGCAACAAGGGAAAGGAACCTTCGTGCTGGAAAAGGCGGATTATCGGAGGCTGGACAATTCGGCAGGGGTAGGTGTTCATGAATATATGGAATTATCAGGACGTAAGGCACGGGCAGAGATTCTTGAAAAGATGATTATTAAGCCGAAGCCTGCCTATGCCAGAGACCTGGCTATTGATTCGACGGATGATGTGGTGTATCTGAAAAGACTGATGTTCGTGGATGAGATGCCGATGATGATTGATACGAGTTATCTTCCGGTAAAGCGCTTTCCGGGAATTTATGACAGGCTGGAGGGAGATGTGGCATTATTTCGGCTGATCCGGCAGGAATATGGTGTGAAACTGGAGCGGTATTATAAAGTGTTGAAGGTACAGAAGGCCAACAGGGAGATGAGTAACTATCTGGGTTGTAAGCTTGGCGATCCAATGTTTGATTTATTTAAGATTACCTATGACAGCAATCAGGTACCGCAGAATATTTCCATTTCTATTATGAAGGGTGAGAATACTTACTATGTTCTGTCAAGCAGCGGTGATGATGATGAAATCAATCAGAGCGGACTGAGCTGGCGGGTGTAAGTCTTGATAAGGTTTGCCTGTATATTGAAATATTTTCAAAATATGCCTGAGAGAATAAGGAGGAGAGAATTCATCGATTGGGGTTGACAAATTTCTGCCGTAATTATAATATAGACAATATAGCAAATGTGATGAGAAAGAGGAGTAGATGCAGATCTCTGCAGAGAGACCGGTTCAGCGGCTGAAAGACCGGTCAGAGCAATGTGCATCGAAGGTAGCTTTTGAACGGCATGGCCAAAGATTGCAGTAGGTCATGACGGGTTGCTCCGTTAAAGGCTTTAAAGGCACAGGATGCATGAATTAAAAACAGACAGACTGTGCGAATAAAGGTGGTACCGCGAGCTTTCGCCCTTTTGAGGGCGAGAGCTCTTTTTAGTGTAATGTGCACTTGATTTTGAATAAAAAAGGACAGGAGATTGATACAATGGAAATGGAGAAGAACTACAATCCTGCGGAAATTGAGGGCAGGATTTATGACAAATGGCTGGAGAAAAAGTATTTCCATGCAGAAGTTGACAGAAGTAAGAAACCTTTCACAATCGTGATGCCGCCTCCGAATATTACGGGACAGCTGCATATGGGCCATGCGCTGGATAATACCATGCAGGATATACTCATTCGTTACAAGAGAATGCAGGGCTATGAAGCATTGTGGCAGCCGGGTACAGACCATGCAAGTATTGCCACAGAGGTCAAGATTATCAATAAGCTGAAGGAAGAAGGCATTGATAAGGAAGATCTGGGACGTGAAGGCTTTCTGGAAAGAGCATGGGAATGGCGTGAAGAATACGGCGGACGTATTATCAATCAGCTGAAGAAGATGGGCTCCTCCGCTGACTGGGACAGAGAACGCTTTACCATGGATGAGGGCTGTTCCAAGGCCGTTGAGGAAGTATTCATCAAGCTTCATGAAAAAGGATATATCTATAAGGGGTCCCGAATCATCAACTGGTGTCCTGTATGTAAGACATCTATTTCCGATGCCGAGGTTGAACATGTGGATCAGGCCGGACATTTCTGGCATATCCGTTACCCGATTGCAGGTATGGAAGGGCAGTATATTCAGATTGCTACTACAAGACCGGAGACGCTGCTTGGTGATACAGCGATTGCTGTTCATCCGGATGATGAGCGCTATACAGATCTGGTAGGAAAGAACTGTATTCTTCCGCTGGTAGGCAGGGAGATTCCGATTATTGCTGACAGCTATGTAGATAAAGAATTCGGTACAGGTGCTGTTAAGATCACACCGGCCCATGATCCGAATGACTTTGAGGTAGGTAAGCGGCATAATCTGCCGGAAATCAATGTGATGAATGATGATGCCACCATCAATGCCCGGGGCGGTAAATATGAAGGTATGGATCGTTATGAGGCAAGAAAGGCGATTGTTGCTGATCTGGAGGCTCAGGGTTATCTGGTTAAGATTGAGGAGCATGAACACAATGTGGGTACCCATGACCGCTGCAAGACCACCGTTGAACCGATGATCAAGCCTCAGTGGTTTGTAGCCATGGAAGAACTGGCCAAGCCTGCTATTGAAGCTATTAAGACAGGTGAATTGAAGTTTGTGCCGGAGCGTTTTAATAAGACATATCTGCATTGGCTTGAGAATATCCGTGACTGGTGTATCTCCAGACAGCTCTGGTGGGGACACAGGATTCCGGCGTACTATTGTGATGAATGCGGTGAGATCGTTGTTGCAAAAGAGATGCCGACGGTATGTCCGAAGTGCGGCTGTACTCATTTCACTCAGGATCCGGATACACTGGACACATGGTTCTCTTCTGCTTTATGGCCGTTCTCAACACTGGGCTGGCCGGAGAAGACGGAAGAACTGGACTATTTCTATCCGACGGATGTGCTGGTAACCGGCTATGATATTATTTTCTTCTGGGTAGTAAGAATGGTATTCTCAGGACTTGAGCATATGGGAGAGGTTCCGTTCCATACAGTTTTGATCCATGGCCTTGTGAGAGATTCACAGGGACGTAAGATGAGCAAATCTCTGGGTAATGGTATCGATCCGCTGGAGGTTATTGATAAATACGGTGCGGACGCACTGCGTCTGACTTTGATCACCGGTAATGCGCCGGGCAATGATATGCGTTTCTACTGGGAGCGTGTGGAAGCAAGCCGTAATTTTGCCAATAAGGTATGGAATGCGTCCAGATTCATGCTGATGAATTTTGAGCAGGCAGAGGAAAAGGGTATCTCCATTGATCATGTAACTCTGGATGACCTGACACAGGCAGATAAATGGATTCTTTCCAAGGTCAATCAGGTGGCGAAGGATGTGACGGAGAATCTCGATAAATATGAATTAGGTATTGCTGTTTCCAAGATTTATGATTTCATCTGGGAAGAGTTCTGTGACTGGTATATTGAGATGGTGAAGCCGAGACTCTACAGTGATGCGGATGAGACAAAAGCGGCTGCTCTGTGGACATTGAAGACAGTTCTGATTCAGGCATTGAAGCTGCTGCATCCATATATGCCGTT
>JAEDGN010000076.1 GCA_016297495.1 Coprococcus sp. | reverse complement strand
CCCACATGAAGCGGATAATCTGTTCTCTCTGCAATCAGTTCATGGGCTTTCACACACATCATGACATCTGAAGATTTGATACTGATCACCATCTGATCATAGCCCAGATCTTCAATAAGATGAACTTTATCCAGAGCACTCTCAACAATACCTTCCGCTGTCACATGACCGCCGTATTTCTCTATAATATGCTTCTCAAGGGAACCACTGTTGACCCCCACCCGGATCGGCACCTGATATTCCTTTGCCTTATCAACCACTGCTTTTACGCGATCCACACTGCCGATATTCCCTGGATTAATTCGGATCTTATCCACGCCATTTTCAATAGCTGCAACAGCCAGACGGTAATCAAAATGGATGTCGGCCACCAGTGGAATATGAATCTGTTTCTTTATCTCAGAAATAGCCTGCGCCGCCTCCATCGTCGGTACAGCTACACGAATGATCTCACAGCCCGCCGCTTCAAGAGCAAGGATCTGAGCCACCGTAGACTTTACATCTTCTGTTTTTGTATTACACATGGACTGGATCGCAATGGGATAATCGCCTCCGATACAGCGGTCACCAATGCGGATCACCTTTGCTTTTGTTCTGTCTGTCATAAACTCTCTCCTATTAAACAATCCGGCCTAAAAACCAAATATTCGTGATATATCATTAAACATAATTAAAACCATCAGAACCATCAGTAAAACAAATCCAATCATATGGACAAAACCCTCTTTGTCCCTAGGTACGGGCTTACCGCGGATAGCTTCCACCACAAGGAATACAAGACGCCCGCCATCCAGTGCCGGTATAGGCAGCAGATTCATGACACCCAGGTTGGCGCTGAGCAGCAGGATCATATTGGCAATGGTCAATATAATCGTTCTCTGGCCATACTGTGCCGCTGATTCATAACTGTCCCCAATAATCTGAAACATCCCTACCGGACCGGCTACATCATCCTTCGTCACCTGTCCCTGTATGATCATTTCAAGACTCTTAATAACCAGATTGATATTGGATTTCACCTCATAGAAGCTGCTGACTACAAGTCCCGCCGGTCCCGGCTTTTCCTGTACGCCGCCTACAATGCCGATACGGTATACACCATCCTCATCCAGATGCGGTGTCACCGTTGTCTTATATGTCTCTCCATCCCTTTTATAGGTTACTTCACAGGATCGCCCCTGATTCAGTGAGATATACATTCTGAAATCAGTAAATGTATGAACAGCCGTTTTGTCCACTCTTGTAATCAGATCACCGGCCTCCAGCCCCGCTTCCATGGCCGGAGAACCTTCATTGACCTGCAGTATTTCACCGGAAGTATATCCATCCATTCCTATGACCAGCATCGCACAGAAGAAAGCCATTATGAAGTTAAAAAACGGGCCTGCCACTACAACGGCTATTCTTGACCAGACAGATTTTGAATTAAAAGATCCTTCCAGGACCTCTTCCGCCGTATCTTCCCCAAGCATCATACATGCTCCGCCTATGGGAAAAAGCCGGATTGTATATTCAGTTTCTCCATGGTGTATGCCAAAAAGCTTTGGCCCCATGCCGATGGCAAACTCCTCAACTACAATACCATTTTTCTTCGCTACTATAAAATGTCCGAACTCGTGGAACATGACAATGATGCCAAACACAAGAAGTGCCACGATGAGTTTCAAGCTACCACCTGCTTTCTATATAATGATAAGTCCACTGCTCCGTCTCCAGTATATCTTCCAGAGAAGGATGCGCAATCACCTGATGGGCTGTCATACATTCTTCCATAATCTCCGGAATATCCAGGAAACGGATCTTCCTGTCAAGGAACAGGGCAACAGCCCGTTCATTGGCCGCATTCATAACAGTCGGCATACTGCCGCCCGTGCGGGCAGCCTTATAGGCCAGCGCCAGCCCCCTGAAAGTCTTAAGATCCGGTTCTTCAAAGGATATACTTCCAAGCTTAAATAAATCCAGCGGTTCTGAATGCAGCGTCCGTCTCTCAGGATAAAAAAGGGCATATTGTATCGGCAGCCTCATATCCGGTGTACCAAGCTGGGCAATAACTGCTCTGTCTTCAAATTCTACTGCTGAATGAATGACACTCTGAGGATGAACCACCACCTGAATCTGATCCAGCTCCACGCCAAAAAGCCATTTGGCTTCAATAACTTCCAGGCCTTTATTGACCATAGTGGCCGAATCAATGGTAATCTTGTGCCCCATGACCCAGTTTGGATGCTTCAATGCGTCCTCCACCTGAACCTTTTCAAGTTCTTTCAGCGTTCTTCCCCTGAACGGCCCCCCTGAAGCTGTCAATAATATTCTCCGTATCTGTGAGGAAGACTCCCCTTTCAACGATTGGAAAACAGCAGAATGTTCGCTGTCCACCGGCAGGATCTGCACATTGTAATCTCTGGCCAGCTGCATGATCAGATGTCCTGCTGTCACGAGCGTCTCCTTGTTGGCAAATGCAATATCTTTGCCTGCTTTGATGGCTTCCATGGTCGGCCGGATGCCAATCATTCCAACAATGGCCGTCACAACAATATCCACTTCCGACAGTGTTACCGCTTCGATCATGCCTTCCATGCCCGAAACGATTCTTACATCCAGATCCGCCACAGCCATTTTCAGCTCAGCTGCCTTCTGCTCATCCCAGACAGCTGCCAGACGTGGTTTGTACTGCCTGATCTGCTGTTCCAGCAAAACGACATTGGAGCCTGCTGCCAGTGCGGCTACTTCCAGCTCCTCCCTGTGCTGGGAGACCACATCCAGTGTCTGCGTTCCTATGGACCCCGTTGAGCCCAGTATCGAAATAACCTTCAAAATATCTCCTCTTTCTGTTATGCGCCTAAAAATACTGCCAATATATAGACAACAGGTGCTGTAAATAATATGCTGTCAAAGCGGTCCAGAATACCGCCATGTCCCGGAATGAGACGGCCATAATCCTTGATTCCCTTATCCCGCTTGATGGCCGATGCTGCAAGGTCACCGACAACTGCTATGAGTGCCCCCACACCGGCTATGATACCGCAGTCTCTTACAGGCAGGGAAAGTGATGCCAGATGATTGCCGAACACGGCACCATATATACATCCAAGTATCACCGCTCCTGCTATTCCCCCGATAAATCCCTCCACACTTTTCTTCGGGCTCAGCTTTGGTGACATTTTATGCCTGCCAATGAGCATACCTACGCAATAGGCACAGGTATCATTGCCCCATGCACAGATAAAAATCAAAGGAATAATATACAGACCATCCCCCAGTATTCTCACCTGGTAAATAAAGGACATCAGTACTGTAACATAAACAATTCCCGATATAGCACAAAAGATCTGATCTGCTTTATATTTTGGAAAGGTAAATACATAGACTGCCATAATCAACAGCGTTCCCACTGCCACAGCCATGATTCCGCCATTTGCAGCTCCCAGCCAGAGAAACACCTCATAAATCAAAGCCCCCGCATAACCCGCTATTCCCAGCCCTTCCTTCTCAATTCCGGAAGCACGGTACAGTTCCGTCATACCGATCAGAGAAATCAATACCACAAAAGCAAACAATATATTGCCGCCCATAAGCATGGCTGCAACTGCTATCGCCAGCACAATCATTCCACTTATAAGTCTTGTAATAAACACTTAAACACCACCAAACCTTCTGTCACGCTTTGAGTAGGCCCGGAGTGCCTCAATCATCGTTTCTCTATTATAATCAGGCCAGAGAACAGGTGTAAAATAAAACTCCGAATAAGCCAGCTGCCAAAGCAGGAAATTGGATACGCGCTGCTCACCACTGGTACGAATGACCAGATCAGGATCAGGAATTCCCGCCGTATCCAGATAGGAAGCAAAAAGCTCTTCCGTCAGTTCTTCCGGATCTGTATGTCCATCAGCCAGCATCTTCTTCATGGCTCTGATCATCTCGTCACGGCTTCCATAGTTAATGGCAATCGTAAAATTAAGTCCTGTATTCACAGAAGAAGCCGCCTCAAGTTTCTCAATGGCAGCTGCAATATCAGGGCTCAGCCCCGTCTTGTCTCCAATCACGCGCACACGCATATTGTTCTTTGCCGTCCGTTCCAGACAGTCAACAAGATAATTCCTCAAAAGCTTCATCAATGCGTCTACTTCCGCCTGCGGCCGCTTCCAGTTTTCTGTCGAAAAAGCATATACCGTAAAATATTTTACACCCAGATTCCAGATGACCTCACACATCTCCTCAACGGTCTTCGCACCCTGCACATGTCCATAATTTCTCGGCATGAAACGCTTCTTCGCCCAGCGCCCGTTACCATCCAGGATAATGGCCACATGCTCCGGCACGTTCAGCTTCTCACCGTCTATTATTCTCTCCATAAAAACCACCTTTCACACAGATGTATCCCTATTCCCTTATGTACGATGGAGGCTGTTGCATCCTCTATCTATACAGATTCTGCAGCAGCCCCAATTCATCTCCCATATAAAATGACAGACTATACTGTCATGATTTCTTTTGTCTTGGCTTCGATTGCCTTATCAACCTTGGCAATATACTTGTCAGTCAGCTTCTGAAGCTTCTCTTCAAGTTCGGAATACTCATCCTCAGAAATCTCTTTAGCCTTATTGCTCTTCTTGAATGCGTCATTGCCGTCACGACGGATATTGCGGATAGCCACCTTTGCAGCGTCACCCTTCTTTTTCACATCCTTCGCAAGATCCTTACGGCGTTCCTCTGTCAGTTCAGGGAACACAAGGCGGATAGCCTTGCCGTCGTTGGATGGGGTAATACCAATATCAGATGCCAGAATCGCCTTCTCAATAGCTTTGATCATCTTGCTCTCCCATGGCTGGATCATCAGAATTCTTGCCTCAGGAACAGTGATATTGCCCACTTGCTGAAGCGGTGTCGGTGTTCCGTAATAATCCACTCTCAGCTTATCAAGAATATGCGGATTGGCACGACCGGCACGAATAGTCGTATATTCGCGTTCCAAAGCATTTAAGGACTTCTCCATCTTCGTTTCATATGGCTGTAATTTCTCATTACTCATAAATATATATCCTCCTGGTATTTTATCTTCATCAGTCTACAGTCACATAAGTACCTGTAAAATCTCCATACAAAGTCTTCACAATACTGTCCGGCTCATTCAGTCCAAATACTACCATCGGCATCTTATTCTCCATACACATGATAGTCGCTGTCAGATCCACAACCTGCAGTCTGTCATCCACGACCTGCTGGATGCTGACCGTGTCAAACTTCTTCGCTTCCGGATTGGTCTTCGGATCACTGTCGTAAACACCATCCACTGCCTTCGCCAGTAAAATGGCATCTGCCTCAATCTCAATGGCGCGCAGTGTCGTTCCTGTATCCGTGGAAAAATATGGATGACCTGTTCCTCCGGCAAAAAATACGACCTTGCCTGCATTCAGATCAGCCACTGCCGAATCTTTTGAAAAAAGCTTGGTAAAAGATCCGCATACGAACGGTGTGTATACCTCCGTCTTCATGCCCAGTGTCCTGAAAATCTCCGATACATAAACACAGTTCATGATAGTACCCAGCATACCGATCTGATCAGACTTCGTCCGTTCAATGATCTTGCTGCTGTTGCGGCCACGCCAGAAATTGCCGCCGCCGATAACAATGGCCACCTGTGTTCCTCTGTCTGTAATCTGCTTCACCTGACCGGCTACTTCAAGACAGGTTGCTTCATCAAAGCCGAACCCCCTGCCGCCGGCCAGAGCTTCACCACTTAGTTTTAATAATATTCTCTTTAAATCCTTCATCATATACCGGTGTCCTCCGTTCCTCTTCTAATCTACCATAAATCTGTATGTTTGACCAGACCTTTCTTACAGTTTTGAATATCCGGGACTATTCACAATCGCATCAATTGGATATTTCTGCCGACAAAACGGGCACTCGGACGCTTTTATTTAAATTACGTAATCATTGCCTCTGGCTTCCTGCCATTCCAGCATATCCGCCAGCGTATATTTATCAATTACCTGATTAATGGCTTCATCCAGTTCCCTCCAGATACGTACCGACACACAGTCCACCATCTTCGGGCAGTCATAATCCTTGTCTGCGCAGGCTGCCGGAGACAGATCTCCTTCCGTCAGTCTCAGAATCATTCCAACTGTATAATCCTTTGGCTGTCTGGCCAGACGATAGCCACCCTGAGGCCCTCTGATACTTTTCACATACCCCGCCTTCGTCAGAATAGAAACAATCTGCTCAAGATACTTCACTGATATTTCCTGTCTGGCAGCAATGTCTTTGATACGGACCGGTTCACCATGATCATTCGTCGCTATATCCAGCATCATCTGCAGCGCATATCTGCCCCTTGTCGATATTCTCATTATACAACCTTCCTTTCTTTCTGTATCATCACACAACTCTGCGGATCAAAGATCATCATCCCAGAGACTGTCTTTTTCTTCCTCACTGCCGCCTTTAAAAGTCAGCTCAGGACTCTTGATACTGACTCTTGTATTGGCAGGAACGCTTTCTGTTATAAACGAGTTGCCGCCAATTACCGAATGGCATCCAATCTCTGTCTCACCGCCAAGAATCGTCGAATTGGCATAGATCGTCACATGATCACCGATGGTAGGATGACGCTTCACACCGGCAAGCTGCTGCCCCTTTCTTGTGGAAAGTGCACCCAGTGTCACTCCCTGATACAGCTTCACATAATCGCCGATAACTGTCGTCTCACCGACAACAATACCCGTTCCATGATCGATAAAAAAATACCGTCCGATCTCTGCTCCCGAATTGATATCAATACCAGTTTTACCGTGGGCATATTCCGTCATGATGCGCGGTATAAAAGGAACGTTCTGCACATAAAGCTCATGGGCGATCCGATATACATAAATTGCAAACAGCCCCGGATAGGAAAATATAATATCCTCCTTGCTCTTGGCCGCAGGATCACCGTCAAATCCTGCCTGAACATCCATGAGAAGCATCTTCTGAATATAAGGCAGCCGGCTTATAAAACGTTCACACACTTCTCTGGCCCTCCTTGAAATGGTCTCCCGGTCCGTCTTTCCTTTGTCTTCATAAAGATAGGCCACTTCCATCTCCACTCTCAGAGCCTCATAAATATGTGTCAGCATATTTCCCAGAAAATACCCCGGCATCGTACTGGAAATATTCTCATCTCCAAAATACCCCGGAAATATTACCCGTCTCAGATCTTTGATAATACCGATGATGACACCTCTGTTAGGCAGGTGCATGCCCGCTTCATCGGTCACATATACGTCCTCTTCCATGCAGGTTTCTGTAATACTGGAAACCACATCCTGAATCGTCTGCCGTATCATGTCAATCCACTCCCGTCTTAATAAAAATGTATGACTATTGGTCAAAAAGGGCATAGATACCCCTTCCTAATTCCTACTTGAATTATATGAATTATAAAACAAAGTGTGAATAAAGTCAACCTTATTTGCTTTATTCTGTGCACAGCCGGTTCTTTTCTGCATAAGTTAACCTAAAACATATTAAGGAATCTTTATCATGAGTTTTAATCCCTTTGAAGAAAAACCTGTGCCCATAGACCGGACCTTTATGAACTGGCAGACAATGTATCCGGCACCCTATAACCTGAATACTGTTCATCCATATACGAAGGTTAGAATCGTGCTGATGAACGGCACCGAATTCGAAGCCCAATGGTTCACCCACCAGTTCAGCCGTCACTGTATGGATAATGATCTGCGGCGAGAGCTGGCCATGCTTCGGCGCATCGAACAGCAGCAGCAGAAACGGATCAGTATCCTGAAGCCTAAAAATGAAACCGTCCTGGAACATACGATCACATATGAACAGCTGGCCGTCGATCTGACCGCCTTTCTCGCCAGACATGAAGATGACTGCAATGTAAAGAATGCACTGGATTTTGCTCTTCTGGAGGATTTTGATCATCTGTACCGTTATGCCAATCTGCTGGATCTGGAATACGGTACCTGCCCTGAAAAACTGGTGGGCCGTTACACAGAAATGACGCCGGCCAGACCGACCATATCTGAGCACCGCCATCCAAAGGACAGCATATTCAGATATATCAATAATGAGACTGCCAGCCTCCAGACCAGACTGAATATCGGCATTATTACAGCTGCCGAGCAGCAGACAATGAATTACTACATGAATGTAGCTCCATTTTACTCCAAATCCGACCTTGGCCGGCGCCTGTATCAGGAAATCGGCATGATCGAAGAAGCCCATGTCTCCCAGTATGAAAGTCTGAAAGATCCATCAGCCACCTGGCTTGAAGACCTTCTCATGCACGAATATACAGAATGCTATCTGTACTATTCCTGTATGATGACAGAATGTGATCTCTGCATCCGAAAGATCTGGGAAGAATGCCTGGTTCAGGAAATTTCACATCTTCACAAAGCCAAAGAACTTCTGGAAAAATATGAGGGCAGAGACTGGCAGCAGGTGATCGGCGGCTGCGGCGAATTTCCTGATATCCTCGTTCTTGGTCCGAATATCGAGTATATCCGCAATGTTATTGCCACGACGACAGGCAATACCCAGAAGAAAGAGGATGTCGTTCCCCTCGGCTGTCTGCCTGAAAATGATCCTTTCTTCTATTACCAGAATGTGGTTAACGAACCACTGTGCGAGGTAGCCAGCCACGCTGTCATCGAAGCCCGTATCCGCCGCAGAGGACGCGACTATCGTTTCGAAGTCAGAGAAAACCCAATACCAGAGCTGCGAAACCGCAGAATGGACAATGCATCACTGGCAAGGATACCTTCCTGCACGCCGGCTGCCTATTCTGTATGCGGCACAACCGCCGACAACTGCAGCTGTCCGCAGATCAATGAACACTGCCAGTGCATGAAACCAAAAGAAAACGATTGTGACCACCGCGAATCCATGATGCCTGATGATAATTGTGACAGAAACGAGCACAGAATGGATGACTGCAGCCAAACCCGCATGCTGGGCAATTATAACCGGAACCGGCAGCAGAGCAATTACAGCCACGGCCGCATGGCAGGCAGTAGCAGAGGAAATTATTCCTCAAACATGAATTACAGTCGTCAGTCAAACAGACCTTATAATCGTCAGTCAACTTCTCCCGACTGCACCTGCCAGCAGAATAACGATTCCTCACCGGAAGTCACCAATACAGAAGTGAAGGATTCGTAAGCTATCGTATAACAGAGCCTGCCAAACTGATTTTTGCAGTCCGGCAGGCTCTGTTCCCCTGAATATACTATGCTTTTATCTTCTAATCATCTTCCTTACCCAATGGTCCGCATTCTTTTTCCATTTCCAGAATCGCACGCCTGATTAGATTGAGCACTTCGCCATTAATAGAGCAGCCTTCAAAATCAGACAGCCATTTCAGCTTACGGTAAGTTTCTGAATCAATTCTCAACCCCAAATGCTTCGCCTTTTCCATAATGATTCCTCTTTCGTATGCATGATTTCTTACCCTATTCACAGCAATAGAATAATCGATTTTGGTTAATATGATTATAGACCATTTTCGGTTATCATGCAATAAAAAGGATATAAGCAGCC
>JAEDGN010000075.1 GCA_016297495.1 Coprococcus sp. | reverse complement strand
GGCAGAGAAGAGGGCAGAGAAGAGGGCAGAGAAGAGGGCAGAATTTCAGGTTTTGCTGAATCTATTCTTGATTTACTTTCTGATGCGGGAGATGTACCGGATGATTTAAAAGTCCGGATTCAGTCTCAGAAGGATCCGATGATTCTAAAACGGTGGAATAAACTGGCTGCCCGATGTCAGACGTTAGAAGAATTTACTGATCAGATGTAATTTGGAATTCATACAAATAATAGCTGGAATCTATGGACAGATCATCATTGATTCCGGCTTTTATTATATCTTATCAATCTTCAGATGTAAATGATCCCATATGGTGGTATAATAATATCAGAAAGGAAGATGATTTATGAATAAATATCAACGGGTTTTTCTGATTGTTCTGGATTCTCTTGGCATCGGTGCCATGCCCGATGCGGATAGATTTGGTGATGCGGGGACGGATACGCTGGGACATATTGATGGCGCTGTATCCCATCTGAATATTCCGAATCTGCAGAAGCTGGGGCTTGCCAATCTGCATCCTCTGAAACTGTCTGCGCCTGTGGAGAGGCCTTTGGCTTACTATGCCAGATTATATGAGAAGAGCAACGGCAAGGATACCATGACAGGCCACTGGGAGATGATGGGCCTGGAGACGAAGAAGCCTTTTATTACTTTTACGGAGACGGGCTTTCCTCCGGAGCTGATTGCGGAGCTTGAGCGCCGTACAGGCCATAAGGTCATTGGCAATAAGAGTGCCAGCGGCACGGTGATTCTGGATGAACTGGGAGAGGAAGAGATTGCCACAGGCCATATGATCGTTTATACATCTGCGGATTCAGTATTGCAGATCTGCGGCAATGAGGAGACATTTGGACTGCAGGAGCTGTATCGCTGCTGTGAGATCGCCCGGGAACTGACTCTGAAGGATGAATGGCGTGTGGGCCGTGTTATTGCCCGGCCTTATGTGGGCAGGAAGAAGGGAGAATTTGTCAGGACCAGCAACCGCCATGACTATGCACTGAAGCCAACGGGAAGGACTGTATTGAACGCGCTGAAGGATGCAGGATATGACTGTATCTCCGTGGGCAAGATCTATGATATATTTGACGGAGAAGGACTGACAGAATCCAATAAGTCTAAAAGCTCTGTGCATGGCATGGAACAGACCATTGCTATTGCCGGACGTGAGTTTAATGGCCTTTGCTTTACCAATCTGGTGGACTTTGACGCACTGTGGGGACATCGCCGCAATCCTGCAGGGTATGGTGAGGAAATAGAGCGATTCGACGAAAAGCTTGGAGAACTCATGCAGGTGCTGCGTGACGATGATCTTTTGATACTGACGGCAGATCATGGCAATGATCCGACCCACAGCGGAACAGATCATACAAGGGAAACAGTTCCGATGCTGGCTTATGCACCTTCCATGAAGGGTTACGGGCTGCTGAAGCAGGAAGAGGCATTGAATTCCTTTGCCGTATTGGGGGCCACCATTGCAGAAAACTTCGATGTGGATATGCCGGAGGGAACCATCGGAACGTCCATTCTGGCACAGCTGCAATAAAACGAAAAAATTTTGAAAGGGAATATAGAAAGATGATAGTGATAAAAAACGGCCGCATCCATGATGCGGTTCATGAGGAACCTTATACAGGAGATATACTGGTTGAAGATACGATGATTCAAGCTGTTGGCAGCCATTTGGATATACCTGAAGGCGCGGAGATCATAGACGCTGAAGGCATGGATGTTTATCCTGGCTTCGTGGAGGCTCACTGCCATCTGGGACTGGAAGAATATGGCATCGGTTATGAGGGCATGGACATCAATGAACTGAATGATGCGGTGACACCGCAGATGAGAGGTATCGACAGTATCAACCCCCTGGATCCAACATTTGAAAAGGCAGTCATGGCAGGTGTGACTTGTGTCGGAACGGGACCGGGAAGCGCCAATGTACTGGGCGGCACCTTTACCGCCATCAAGACAGTGGGGCACTGTGTGGATGACATGATCGTCAGGGATCCTGTGGCCATGAAGTGTGCTTTTGGAGAGAATCCAAAAAACTGTTATAAGGACAAGAGTATTTATACACGTATGACAACGGCTTCGAAGCTTCGGGAGGCCCTGTTTAAAGCCCGGGATTATCAGGCCAGAAAGGAAGCTGCCGGCGGGGATGTGCTGAAGATGCCTGCCTATGATTTTAAAATGGAATCCCTGCTGCCGGTCATCAACAGGGAGATGCCGCTGAAGGCCCATGCCCACCGTGCCGATGATATGCTCACCGCCATCCGCATTGCAAAAGAATTCAATGTGAAGCTGACGCTGGAGCACTGCACGGAAGGCCATCTCATTGCAGATAAGCTGGCTGCGGAGAATTATCCTCTGGCTGTCGGTCCGACACTGACCCATGCAACCAAATTCGAACTCAGGAATAAAAGCTTTAAAACACCTGGGATTCTGGCCAATGCAGGCTGTCAGGTATCCATCATCACCGATTCACCGGTCATCCCGCAGGAATATCTGCCAATGGTGGCAGGGCTGGCTGTCAAAGCAGGCATGAAGCCATTTGACGCATTGAAGGCCATCACCATCAATCCGGCCAGACATCTGGGAATCGAAGACCGCGTAGGTTCTCTGGAGGTAGGAAAAGATGCTGACATCGTCATCATGAACGGATCAGCCTTTGATTCACTGACCGAGGCTGTACATGTCCTGGTGAACGGGAAACTGGTCAAATAAGCAATTAAGCGAAAACGGCAAAATAAAAAAGCAGATAAGGGGAATCGAACCCCCCTCTCCAGCTTGGGAAGCTGGCATTCTACCGATGAACCATATCTGCATGCCTCTATTTTAACTTAAATACCGAAAAAATTCAATCCTTATTTTTTTTTTTACCATGTACTATAGATACGTTGTAGCTGCTCAGACTTGCATATCTTTAGCATAACTACGGAAGGATTCTACCTGAAAACCGTTCAAAAAACGCCGGTACTTGATTTTTTGGAATGAAATGAACAAAAAATCTTAGTATCCGCTGCGTTTTTCGTCGAGCGAAAGCGTGTTTGAAGGTAGAAACTATCCGTAGTATGCTCGAAAAGATTGCAGGGCTGAGCAGTTACGATACGTTATTTTTCTTAAGCTTTTCTTACAAATACTTACAAAGGGTGTCACTTCGTTGACACCCTTTTTATATGCGTCTATAATCCAGAGATAGGAAACGTAGATGAATGACTGGTTTCCTGATGGAGGAGATGTGAATGAAAGATTCTGTTTTAACTTATCTGGATTCTGCTGTGTCAAAGTATGCAGACAGGATAGTTTATTCTGATGAGAATTCACGTATGACTTTTTCTGAATTGAATCACTGTACGATGAAGATCGGTACGTGGATTGCCCGGCTTCTGGAGCCTGGAAGACCGGTGGCTGTCATGACGGGGCGTCATGTCTATACACCGGCCTGTTATCTGGGTGTTGTCCGGGCCGGATGTTTTTACGCGCCCATGGATGCTTCCGTGCCGGTGCAGCGCCTGAATCAGATTCTGGGTGTTATTGATGCGCAGCTGATGCTGGTGGACCGGGAACATCTGGAGAAGGCCCGTGGGCTGGATTTTGGCGGCACCATCTGTGTGATGGAGGATATTCTTGAGTCGGAGGCAGAGATGGATGATATGCTGCTTGAGAAGGCTCAGGAAGGGTTGCATGAACTGTCGCCGCTTTATGTTATCTTTACGTCCGGTTCCACAGGTGTACCGAAGGGAGTTGTCACATCCCATCATTCACTCATGTGTTATATAGAGGATGTACAGGAGGTGCTGCAGCTGACGGAAGAAGATGTGCTGGGCAGTCAGTCGCCTCTCGATTACATAGCGGCCATCCGTGATATTTATCTGCCTCTCAGAACAGGGGCGTCCACCTATATCATTCCGAAGAATGAGTTTGCCATGCCGACGGCGCTTTTTGAGACATTGAATCGGGAGAGGGTGACCACCCTTTGCTGGAGTGTGGCGGGAATTGAGCTCCCTGCCAGACTGGGGGCCTTTGACTGCATGACGCCGCAGTATCTGAAACGGGTGATTTTCTCCGGTTCTGTATTGCGGGGAAAATATCTGAAGGTATGGCAGCAGCATCTGCCAAATGTTGTTTTTATCAATCAGTACGGTCCGACGGAGGCAACGGCGTCCTGTACGTATTATATCGTACAGGAGAAGGCGGAGGATGATACGGTTCTGCCTATTGGTGTGCCCTATGGACATTACAGCATTCTGCTGCTGAATGAAGATGGAGGCAGGACGGTGCAGGGAGAAGTGGGCGAGATCTGCGTAGGCGGTCCCTGTCTGGCCCTTGGTTATTATGGAGACAGCAGCAGAACAGAGGCGTCTTTTATACAGAATCCGCAAAATCCCCACTATCGTGAGCTGATCTACAGGACCGGCGATCTTGGACGGCTGCGGGCAGATGGCATGCTGGAATTCTGCGGACGGAAGGACCGTCAGATCAAGCATATGGGACATCGGGTGGAGCTGGAAGAGCTGGAGGCTGCGGCGGCCGGAATAGAAGGTGTTGCGGAGGTCACGGTGCTTTATGACAGCGAAAAAGAGCTGATATGGCTGTTTTACACCGGTACGGCCCGGCCAAAGGATATTGTGATGTATTTCAGGGCGAATCTTCCGGCCTTTATGGTGCCTCGAAAGGTGCTGCTGCTGGATGAGATGCCTGTACTCCCTAATGGGAAGACGGATATGCAGCGTCTGAAACAGTATTTTAAATAAATAGAATTGGAGGAATAGAGATGGAAGAATTAATGGAGATTCTGGAGGATTTGAGACCGGATGTGGATTTTGAGGAAGAAAAGGCACTGATTGACGGCGGTATTCTTGATTCATTTGATATTATTTCGCTGATTGCAGAGCTGAATGAGGCTTTTGATATTGAGATCAAACCGAGTGAGCTGGTTCCGAAGAATTTTAATTCGGCGGAGGCTATTTGGGCGCTTGTTGACAGACTTCAGAATGAATAGGCCTAAGGGGGCATTTTAATGATTTACAATTTTAAAGAAATCGCGGCTGCCACGGGAACACCGGCCTATGTTTTTTCGGAAGAGATCTTCAGAAAAAGGGCGGAGCTGGTGAAGGAAGCTTTCGGCGAGAGAACACAGATCTGTTTTTCCATGAAGGCGAATCCTTTTTTGCTGCCCATTCTGCCGCAGGTTTTTTCTAAGGTAGAGGTATGCAGTCCGGGAGAATTGACCATCTGTGAACGTCTCGGCCTTGATATGGGTTCTGTTATTTTCTCAGGTGTGAACAAGGCACCGAAGGATGTGGCCAGGGCAATCGATGACGGTGCCGGTGTACTGACTGTAGAAAGCCGGAGTCATCTGTTGTCCATCAATACATGTGCGCTGGAAAAGGGACACAGAGTCAGGGTTCTGATCCGTCTGACGGGCGGAAGCCAGTTCGGTATGGATGAGGCGGAGGTAATGGATATTATCCGCCATCAGCATGCGTATCAGGGAATTGATATCGTCGGTATTCATTATTTTACGGGTACCCAGAAGCGCAAACCGGCAGCTATTATCAAAGAACTGGATCATTTGTCAGCATGGATTGAAAGGGTCAGGACGGAGACAGGCTTTACAATCCGGGAAGTGGAATATGGTACCGGCCTGGCCGTGGATTATTTTAAGAAGGATGCGGAAAGGCTTGAGCAGGAGAGACTGGCGGCCATCGCTCCGTCTGTGCGGGCGCTGGCTGAGAAAGTGAAGCTAACGGTGGAGATGGGAAGATTTTTCTCCGCTTCCTGCGGCTTTTATCTGACATCAGTGGCTGATACCAAAATCAATTGCGGTATTCATTATGCCATCTGTGACGGCGGCCTGCATCAGCTGAAATATGACGGACAGATTCAGGGCATGCAGCTTCCGGTGATCACCCATATCCGGAAGAATCACGGGAAGAGAAGCGATGCAGAAAAATGGACGCTGTGCGGCAGTCTCTGTACGACGGCAGACGTACTGGCAAGGGATGTGGAACTGGAGAGTCTCGAGATGGGAGATATTCTTGTGTTCCATCGTACCGGCGCTTATTCCGTCATGGAGGGCATGTCTGTATTTTTAAGCCGTGACATGCCGTTGGTTTATCTATTGTCAGAAAACGGAGTGCTTCGCCGTGTAAGACGGAGAATCGAAACAGCAGCCGTGAATACGCCTGATATTTCGAGGTAGATGGACGATGAGCTATACGACGATCGCTTTTTTTATCTTTGTGGCGGTGACAGTGCTGGCTTACTATCTGTTCCCGGTTAAAAAATATAAATGGACGGTTCTTCTGGCCGCCAGCTATGTTTTCTATTTTTTTACCGGTTTCAGATATGCCTTTTTTATTCTGTTTACGACCATCAGCACATGGGGTGCGGCCTTGATGGCGGAACGGATATCCAGGGTATCGGCGGACTGTCTGAAGACGCACAAAAAAGAATGGAGCCGTGAGGAGAGAAAGGCCCATAAGAAACGTACCCAGAGAAAAATGAAGCTGGTTCTGGCGGCGGCGCTTGTGGCCAATCTTGGTATCCTTGTATTTTTGAAATATTATAATTTCCTGGCGGGAGGTCTCAATGATCTGCTCGGTCTGGCGGGGCTGGAATTCTCCGCACCGCTTATGAAGCTTTTCCTGCCGCTGGGGATTTCCTTTTATACCTTCCAGTCCATGGGCTATATGATCGATGTCTACCGGGGGAATGTGGAAGCGGAGAAGAATCCGCTGAAATTTGCCCTGTTCATTGCCTTCTTTCCGCAGATCATACAGGGACCCATCGGCTCGTGGGAGCAGCTGGCCCATCAGCTGTTCACACCCCACAGTCCTGAATTTAAACGGATCCAGTATGGTCTGGAGCTTATATTATGGGGCTATTTTAAAAAGCTGGTCATTGCGGACAGGGCAGTGACGGCCATTCAGGCGGTAACGGCAGATTATACACAGTATAACGGCACCGCCATCGGTTTCACTGTGCTTCTGTATGCACTGCAGCTTTATGCTGATTTTTCGGCAGGGATTGATATTTCCAGAGGCATCGCAGGTATGATGGGCATTGACATGGCGGATAATTTCCGGCGGCCCTATTTCTCCCGGAGTATCAACGAGTATTGGCGGAGATGGCATATTACGCTGGGCGCATGGATGAAAAACTATCTCTTTTATCCCCTGGCCATGTCACCGCTTTTTCTGAATGCGGGAAAGCGGATGAAAAAGAGCCGCCTCGGACAGACATCCTTTGGTGCACATGTGGCAAAGGTGCTGCCCACCAGTATTGCCTCGCTGATCGTCTTTCTCATGGTGGGGATCTGGCACGGCGCCAATGGCAAATATATCGCTTTTGGTCTGTGGAACGGCCTGATCATTATGATGTCCATCCTATTGAAACCGGTATTTGACAAGATGACCGGCCTGTTGAGGATCAACAGGGAGAGTGGTGTCTACAGGACTTTTCAGATGGTCAGAACATTCATCATCGTGCTCATTGGGTATGTATTTGATATTGCACCGGATTTTGCCGGCGCCATGGATATGATGCGGCGCACGGTCACTGATGCGGGCCTGTCTGTGGGTATGAACCAGGTTCTGAATACCTGCGGATTGCTGAAGGCAGATTATCTGGTGCTTCTGGCCGGTATGCTGATCATGCTGTTTGTCAGCGTGATACAGGAAAAGAGATCCATCGATTCCATCGGCGGTCTGTTTGAAGGAAAGCCTTTCATTCTGCAGTGGTGTGCCGTATTTTGCTGTATCATGTCCATCATTGTATTTGGCATCTACGGACCGGGATACAATCCGGCTGATTTTGTATATATGCAGTTTTAGGAGGTAACAGGATGATGAAAAAACTCTGGTTAAAGAGAGGCCTGAAGATTTTCTCCCTTCTTCTGGCGGTCCTATTATCCGCAGGGCTGGCACAGATCTTCTATCTGCGCCAGTTCGATAAAAATCAGCTGCGGATGGACGGATTTTATCTGGAGGAGGAAAATACGCTGGATGTGGTGATCCTGGGGGCCAGTGAGGTTTATACGGGCTTTTCATCAGCATTGGCCTATGACAGCTTCGGATTCACCAGCTATCCCTATTCCTTTGAATCCAATCCGGCCAGCCTTTGGAAAAGTGAACTGAAGGAAATATTGACGCACCAGACCCCTCAGGTCCTGGTGGTGGAGATAAACGGAGCCCTTTACAATGAAAAAGATCTGTATAAAGAGGCTTCCAATCGTTATCTGATTGATAACATGCCCATGTCTCAAAATAAGATTGATACCATTCGTTCTCTGAAATCCGGGGAGGATCCCCTGAGTTATTATTTTCCCATCATCAAATATCATGGTAAATGGATGCATGTTCGGACGAATATCCTGGGAGCCATCGATACCATCACCATGCAGAGACGTGGTTATTCCCTGCTGAAGGGCATGACAAGCAATACAGGACATCCAAAGGAAGCAGAAGTGATGGATGTGTCATCGGATACATCGGAGCGGGAGCTTGATCCGGAGGCGGAAGCCTGTCTGAGGGAATTCCTTGAAGAATGTCAAAACAGCGGCATTCAGCAGGTACTCTTCGTAAGATTCCCCCACAGGATAACCACAGAAAAGGAGTACCAGCGGTATCAGCGCTCGAACCGCGCAGGCCGGATCGTCACGGAATATGGTTTTGATTATCTGAATATGGAGAAGGTTGGGGATGAGCTTGGTCTTGACATGGAAAAAGATTTCTATAATGATGAGCATCTGAATGTGTACGGGCAGCAGAAGCTGACCGCCTGGCTGGGCCAGTATCTGATGGAACATTACAGCCTGACTCCTTGTGCACTCACAGAAAAGGGGCAGCAGCAATGGGAAGAAAGTGCCCATTATACACAGCTTTTTTATGAGTATTTTGATCAATGCAAAAAAGAAAACAGCGATGAAGTGATCAAGCTTAAAGAATCGGCATCATTGCTCAAAAAACTTAAGCAAATGGATCCATAGAACGAAAGGGCTGCGGCATGATCTTTAGGATCGATCATGCCGCAGCCTGCTTTATATTTGGATATTATCGATTGTCTACCCGTTCCGGATAGAGGTCGTGATTGGCCAGCCGCATGGCGGCGATTTCTTCCCATCTGGTGCCCGGTTTGCCATAATTGCAGTACGGATCGATGGAAATGCCGCCCCTTGGCAGGAACCTGCCCCATACTTCAATATATTTTGGATCCATGAGTCGGATCAGGTCTTCCATAATAATATTCATACAATCCTCATGGAAATCACCGTGATTACGGAAACTGAACAGATACAGCTTCAGTGATTTACTCTCCACCATCCGTTCACCCGGCACATAGGAAATCGTCACATTGCCAAAATCCGGCTGCCCTGTCATCGGACACAGGCTGGTAAACTCAGGACAATTAAACTTCACAAAATAATCATGATCAGGGTGCTTATTCACAAAAGTCTCAAGAACCTCCGGACAATAATTAAAATCATACTTCGTTCCCTTACTGCCAAGATGCGTAATCCCCGCAGTCTCCTCCTTAGAACGTCCAGTCAT
>JAEDGN010000074.1 GCA_016297495.1 Coprococcus sp. | reverse complement strand
TCAAAGCCCCATGCTGCTGCGCCGCCGGCAATATCGCCTTCTTCAGCATAACCGTTAGCTACACAGTAATCTACGATAGACTGGGCAAATGCAGGACCTGCCACTTCGTCAATATCCTTCCAGAAAGCTGTCTGAGTAGCCTCATCCCACTTGCTGAAATCTGTATTGTCGCGTCCTGCGGCAATCAGCAGATTATACAGTGTATCCATACCGCTTCTGTAAGCCTCCAGACCCTGGATCGGAGCGGAATAAAGAGTTGTAGAACCATCATAGGATGGATCCAGATAAACATACATGCCAAAGATGAAATCATCAATATCGATCGGTGTTCCATCGGAGAATACAAGATCATCTCTCATCTTGATATCATAGTATACAGTACCGTCGGTATTCTCAGTAACAACGATATCTGCAGGACCATAATAGGTATAGTCCGTACCGTTATAGGAACGTGTCTCACCCTCGATACCATTCAGTACCGGATTGGACACACGGTCTACATACATCATGTACAGCTGGGTCATATCAGCCACATCCATATCATCGGCACTTGCTCCGAAGAATGGGGAGAACTTGTTCTCAAATCCGCTGGCAGACACAACCAGCGTACCGCCTTCACCCCCTGCTGTTGTCTCACCGGCAGCCTGAGTTTCACCGGTGGTCTCACCTGCAGGTGCACTTGTCTCACCTGACTTGTTCCCGCCGCAGCCTGCAAGCACGCTGCCGCACAGCGCCAGACCTAAAATAAGGGCCAGCAATTTTTTAGTTTTTTTCATATTTTTCCTCCTTTTCTTTGAGTCACAAACAGACAAAAGCTTTATGTATGTAGTATAACTACATACATAAAGGGGGGATCCCCCCTTTATCGCGCTGCTTCCGTTTACATAATAATCATTTTATGCATTTTGACTCAATATATGGTTAATATAATTATATATGGCTTATGTTCTTTTGTCAATTTGTGCTTTCTTCCTTTGCACTTTTTTCCTGTTTTTCCCATTTCATTTTACATACACGCCGCCGGATACTCAGCGCTGCTGCCAGTGCCGTCCCTTCCAGCAGAATAAAACAGATAAAACCGGCTGTTTTTTCTTCCATGCCGTTTCTGAGAACATAAACCAGCTCACCGGCAATGGCAGCACCTGCACCTGTGGCCGTACAAACTGCGCGTCCGGGAATCTGCCTGATACTTGCCTGATAAACATAAGCGCGCAGCGGATGCCCGCCTGCGGTAAGGCGGTGCATTCCCCAACACACACTGATACCCACCAGAAAACTGATCGTATAGGGTATCAGTACATAAGCACAATTGACAGCCCCCGGTGCATTCACACACCCGGCCGCAATTAATGACGCCATCATGACTGCACAGGCCGCCCAGAGCCGCAGCAGCTCCTGTCGGAGTTCTGTACCTTCATTCTGCCATATATAGAAATCTCCTCTGTATTCGTACTTTCCTTTTTCATCTTTTTGAAAAGCGTCGAGATAAGCCCGACGCTTTTTTTTCTTTTTTTCTGCCATACCTAACAAATTCCTGTCAGATCAAAATCTGTCAGCCAGTTTTTGGCAGTTTCACATACTTCCCTCAGACAGCTTTCCTCAAAAGGACTGTCCAGTCCCGCTTTTTTCAGAAGTTCCGTGAACACACGGCTTCCGCCCTGTCTCGTATAAGCCATATAATGCTCCCATGCATCCGCCTGGTCTTTCTGAAGCTTTGCCCAGAACTGCAGAGCCACCGTCTGCGCCAGACAATAATCGATATAATAGAACGGACTGTTATAAATATGCTGCTGACGCTGCCATCCTTCACCATCACTGTAAAACGGAATCTCACCGTCCATCTTCATCCACGGCATGTAGGTACCTGAAAGTTCTTTCCAGACCTTATGCCTTTCTCCCGGTGTCATATCCGGTTTCTCATAAACAATATGCTGGAAATGGTCCACCATGGTCCCGTATGGTATGAATGTCAGGGCACCGGACAGATGACTGTAATAGAACTTCCGGGTATCCTCCCCGAAGAAACCATCTGCCCACGGCCATGCAAAAAATTCCATGGACATGGAATGGACCTCACAGGCTTCCATACCCGGCCATACATAGCTCATCGGCACACGGGTGCGGTTCATCCATGCCGCAAAAGCATGGCCCGCCTCGTGGGTAACAACCTCCACATCATGCTGCGTGCCATTGAAATTGGCAAAAATAAACGGCACCTCATAATCCGGAATACTGGTGCAGTAACCGCCGCCTGCCTTTCCTTTCGTAGACAGTACATCCATCAGCTCGTTATCAAGCATCATATTGAAGAATTCACTGGTCTCCGGTGACAATTCATCATAAAACTTCCTTCCCTGGGCCAGAATATCATCCGCTGTCCCCACCGGTTTTGGATTGCCGGACCGGAACTGCAGCGCATTATCCGAAAAGCTCATCGGATATTCCTTGCCAAGACGGGCTGCCTGTTCTTTATAAATACTGTCAGCCACCGGAACAAGATACTTCACTACTGCTGTCCGGAACTTTTCAATATCTTCCTTTGTATAACAATTACGCTGCATCCGATAATAGCCCAGTTCCGTATAACCATCGTAGCCCAGCTTTCTTCCCATTGTATCGCGTACATGAACCAGCTGGTCATACAGATCATCCAGCTCCTCCTGATGATCCTTATACCACTGCCCTTCCGCAATCCATGCCGCCTGTCTTCTGGCATCGTCAGCGTCATTTTTAAACGGTGCCATCTGAGAAATCGTATAGACACCCCCCTCAAAAGGAATCTGCGCGGAAGCGATCAGCTTATCATAGGCCGTCTTTAATTCATTTTCCTTCTGCAGCTCAGGAATGATCACCGGATCAAAGGTTTTCTGTTCAATCTCGGCATTCAGGAACATGAGATTGCCATATTCCGCCTCAAACTGCGGACGGAAGACGCTTTTCAGCATGGCAGCTGTCCAGTTCTGCATATATTCTGTCAGAACAGGGCTCATCTCATCCCAGAACTTTACCTCACTGTCATAAAAAGCATCTCTCGTATCGATCGTATGACGCACCTCAGCCAGTGTTTCCATGGTCATCACATGCTTGTCAAGCGTTTCCTTTTCCAGAAATACTGCCCTGGCAGCTTCATAGCTGTCTGCGTTCTCCAGGCGGCCGATCAGGTCTGTCAGTTGTGCTTTCAGCGTCTCCATATCCGGACGCTCATATACCATCTCAGAAAATTTCATTGCATTCTATCTCCTTCAATTAAATTACTTACGTATCTGGCCATCGCCATAAATAACATATTTTGTTGTCGTCAGCTCTTTTAACCCCATGGGGCCTCTGGCATGAAGCTTCTGGGTACTGATGCCGATCTCGGCACCAAATCCGAACTCAAAGCCATCCGTAAAACGGGTGGAAGCATTGACATATACAGCGGCTGCATCCACCTCATCCAGAAACTTTCGCGCATGATCATAATCTTTTGTCACAATCGCCTCAGAATGGCCCGTATTATATCGATTGATATGCTCGATAGCCTCATCAATGGAAGACACTGTTTTCACTGATGCAATAAGGTCCAGATATTCTGTTCCCCAGTCTTCCTCCGATGCTTTCTTCATATCCGGGACGACCGCCAGTGCCGCCTCGTCACCGCGCAGTTCACAGTGCTTCTCCCGAAGGGCGGATGCAATAGCCGGAAGAGCCCGGTCAATGATATCCCGGTGGATAACCAGCGATTCACAGGCATTGCAGACACCGGTGCGCTGGGTTTTGGCATTAAGAATGATACTGACGGCCATATCAATATCCGCAGAATCATCCACATAGACATGACAATTGCCTGTTCCTGTCTCTATAACCGGTACTGTACTGTTCTCCACCACTGTGCGGATCAGTCCCGCACCACCCCTTGGTATGAGCACATCAATATACTGATTCAGCCTCATCATGGCTTTCGCCGTCTCACGGCTCGTATCCTCCACCAGCTGAAGGGCATCCTCGCAGCAGCCACAGTCGGCGATGGCCTGACGCAGTACTTTTACAATAGCAAGGTTGGAATGAATAGCATCACTGCCGCCTTTTAAAATGACCGCATTATTGGTCTTAAAACAAAGTCCGAAAGCATCAGCCGTTACATTCGGCCTTGATTCATAAATGATACCAACTACGCCGATCGGCACCCGCTTTTTACAGATTTCCAATCCATTTGGACGAATGGTGGAACTGACAATTTCTCCAATAGGATCCTCCAGGGCAATCAGCTGCGTCAGTCCTTCTGCCATACTCTCAATACGGCTCTCCGTCAGAGCGAGACGATCCACCAGAGATTCCGGCATGTTTTTCTCACGGGCTGCCAGTATATCGATGGCATTGGCCGCAAGGATTGCCTCTGAGTGGTCAAGCAGCGCCCGGGCCGCCTGCTTCAGACAGGCATTCTTCTGTGTTGCTGTCATTTTGTTCATAAGCCTTGAGGCCTGTTTGGCATTAAGGCCGAGAGTTTCAATTGTCATCTTCCCTATCTCCTCTCCTGAATGTCATCGTAGGTGTAACTATAAGATCCATGAATCTGTCATGGGGCTCACAGGGTACATCCTGCAGCATCTGAAAATCATAGGCCAGTGCGCAGGCTGTCACTGATGTCCCGTGTCTGTCAAGCCAGGTATCATAGTAACCGCCGCCGTAACCCATACGGTGCATCTGTCTGTCAAAGGCTGTCCCGGGTACAATCATCAGTCCTTCGGCTATTTCTTCCCTGCAGCTGGCCTTAGGCTCCGGTATCCCCCTAAATCCCGGCAGCAGATCATCCATAGAATGAATTCTCAGAAACATCATCTCCATGGGCCCTGTCACCTTTGGAAGGGCAACGGTTCTGCCGCTTTGGAGGGCCGCCTCAATGATCCGCATGGTATCCGCCTCTTTACGGCAGGATGCATAACACAGAATATTTCGGCTCTGCCTGTATTCCGGCAATGCCGTTACCCTCCGGAAAATGGCCTCACCATACATCCTGTATTCCTGTTCGTCCATACAACTGCGAAGCTTCAGCATGTTCCTCCGCAGTTCTGTTTTATCAGTGTACATACTTTTTGTTTTTAACACCGGCTTTTTTTGCTCTGTCTTTTAATGCTTCCACGCTGCCGTCAGGATTTTTAATATCAATATTGTCCAGCTGACTGCGCATATTGGCGCGGACAGCCGCAACATAAGCGCCGCGGAGCCTTGCCTGCTCCTCCTTCTCTTCCGGGGTCAGACCCACTGTTTTCATTTTATGGTATAATGCATTGATTCTTGCAATATCAGCTTCTGTAATCATGTAATTCTTCTTTGCCTCCGTTTATGATGATCTCCGGCTCAATATAGTCCAGAATATTAAAGGTATCACTCTTATGGGCCAGAAACAGTGTTCCTTTTTCCTGTCCCTTTATCAGTTCGTCAATAATATGAAAATCACGGCCATTGGCAATAATCATATCGCATCCCGCATCATTGGCAATACGGGCCGCGTCGATCTTCGTCTTCATACCGCCGGTTCCGTACTGACTGCCTGCACCTTTCGCGATTCCGTAAAGCGAATCATCGATGGCCGTCACACATTCGATAAATAATGCATCTTTATTAAGAGATGGATCATCCGTATAAAGGCCGTCTATATCTGACAGCAAAACGAGCAGATCCGCGTTGGTGATCGCCGCCACCACCGCCGAAAGGGTATCATTATCACCAATTTCGATCTCATCGGTCGATACCGTATCATTCTCATTCACAATGGGAATGACCCCCAGCTTCAGCAATTCATTGAAAGTATTGCGGGCATTCTGATAGCTTTTTTCTCTTACAATGGTATGCTTGGTCATAAGAATCTGTGACGCTACCTGACTGTATTCGTTGAAAAGCTTCTGATAGATCATCATCAGTATGCCCTGTCCCACAGATGCACATGCCTGTTTCTGGGCAATATCCTCGGGACGTTTCTCAAATCCCAGCGCTTTCCGGCCGACGCCAATGGCTCCCGATGACACAAGAACCACTTCCTTGCCCTGATTCCGCAGATCGCAGAGAACTCTTACCAGCTGCTCAAGCTTCAGCAGATCCGTCTCACCCGTCTCCGGATGCACGAGGGATGACGAACCAACCTTAATAACAATACGCTTTTTATTTTTCAGATTCTGTCTGTAGTATTTATTTGTAATCAGCATATCTTCCTCCTGTATACCCATGATCATTCTTTGCTTTGAAAGGCTTCGGCCACAGCCTCGGCCACGCGCAGGCCATCCATGGCCGCACTGGTAATGCCGCCGGCATATCCTGCTCCTTCCCCACATGGGTAAAGTCCGGCAATATTGCTCTCAAAACATTCATTGCGCGGTATGCGCAGCGGTGAAGATGTCCGGGTCTCAACGCCTGATAAAACAGCATCTTTTCTGTCATAGCCTCTGATTTTTCTGCCAAAAGCTTCTATTCCTTCTGAAAGGCTCTCACAGACATATTCCGGCAGGCAGTGCCAGAGGTTGCCAAAGACATAACCGCCCTTATGCTCAGGAAGTATTTCTCCAAAAGAACCCGATTTTCTTTTCTCACAAAAATCACCGAAAAGCTGAACCGGTATCAGACCTTTACCCTCTTCCCAGGCCATCCGTTCCCATTTTCTCTGGAATGCCACACCGGCCAGAGGATGCTCACTGCCAAAATCCTCCGGTGTCACATTGACGATAACTGCACTGTTGGCATTCATACCGTCCCTCTTCCTGTTGCTCATACCATTGACAGCGCTCATACCTGCCTCGGAAGATGCATTAACCACATATCCGCCCGGACACATGCAGAAAGTGTAGACATGCCGTCCCTTCTCCGTCCGGTAAGTCAGCTTATAACTGGCTGCAGGAAGCCCCGCAGCCGCCTCTCCGTACTGTGATTCATCGATCATAGCCTGAGGATGTTCGATCCGGACACCAATGGCAAATGCCTTCTGTTCCATGGCTATCTGCCGTTCATATAACTTTTCAAAGGTATCTCTGGCACTGTGACCAATAGCCAGCACCGCACAGTTTACGGGCATCACCCGGTCATGATTAATTTCCAGACCGGTCAGTTTTCCCCTCCGGTCAATGACAAAATCCGTCACCTTAGAATCAAAAAGAATCTTTCCCCCAAGACGGATAATTTCATTTCTGATATTTTCCACGATCCTGACAAGCAGATCTGTTCCTATATGGGGCTTCTGCACATAAAGTATCTCCTCCGGTGCCCCCGCCTCCACAAAAATCTCCAGCACCTTCTGATGTCGGCCTGACGGATCCTTCACAAGGGTATTCAGCTTGCCGTCAGAAAAAGTTCCTGCGCCGCCCTCACCAAACTGCACGTTACATTCTGTATCTAGAACGCCCGTCTCCCAGAACCTGGAAACCTTCTCCATGCGGGTACGGACATCACTGCCCCTCTCAAGTATGACAGGATGATAGCCCTGTCTTGCCAGCATCAGGCCACAGAACAATCCTGCCGGTCCGCTTCCGATAATAACGGGCGGAATATCCGGCACTTTTTCTGCTTTGACAGGCATCTGATAGATATTCGGCTTATAAACTGTCATATCCGTGTGATGATGCTTCCTCAGATAAGCCTTCTCATTCCTGATATCAGCCGCCACCGCATACTGGTACAGAATCTCTCCGGCGTGACCGCCCCGCCCCGACTTTCTGGCATCCAGGGACTGTCTGAGTATCTGATAACCCAGCAGATCTCCCGGCGCAATACGAAGCTTTTTAAGAATAGCCTGACGCAGCTCCTCTTCGCTATGATCAACAGGTACTTTGATCTGATTCACCTTAATCATCATGACTCCTTCCGGCATCGGTCCCGGCCAGTATGCCTGTGGTCCATGCCCACTGCAGATTATACCCGCCGCAGATGCCATCCACATCCAGCAGCTCTCCGATAATATAAAGTCCTCTCACCTTCTTTGAGGACATATTGTGTACATTGATCTCTCTGGTATCCACACCGCCGGCCGTCACCTGAGACTGTTCAAAGCCATTGGTATCCGTAATATGAACTTCCAGATGCTTGATCCGTGACACCAGTGCTTTCAAAAGCTTTTCATCCATCTGTCTGCCGGTGCAGGCGCTGTCTATCCCGCAGATCTTCAGAAGGCATGCAGCCAGCTTTCTGTTCATCATACCTGACAGCAGCATTCCCATATTCCATCCACTGTGCTGTTTTGCCTGAAACCTCAGACGGTCATACAGTGTTTCCCGATCCAGATCAGGCATCAAATCAAGGACAGCCCGCACATCCCTGTGTTCCAAAAGACCATAGGCACCATACCTGCTGACCTGAAAGACGGGAATCCCGGAGATACCATAGGCCGTCAGCTGAAGCTCTCCCCGGTCTTCCGCTGCCATCCTGCCGTCGATCAGCAGCTGTATCCTGCCCTGCAGCCGGATGCCGGCCAGCTCTTTGAAATATTTTTCCCGGCAGTGGAGCGCGCAAAGTGCAGGAACCGTCGGCAGGACCCTGTGTCCCAGCTTCCGGCAGAGTTCATAGCCGGAGCCGTTGCTGCCAAGCTTTTCGGCAGATCTCCCGCCTGCTGCCATGATCAGTCTCCGGCTCCTGTAAACAGCCCTGTCAGTTTGAATCAGAAAACAGCGCTGATCAGATCCATTTTTCACGATCTGGACAGATCGTACTTCTTCCCCGGTCATAACATCCGTCTTTCTCTCTGCCAGTTCCCATTTCAGTGCATCACTGACAGATGACGCCTGCTCGGACAGAGGATATCTGTATTCATCTCTGTTTTTTGTATAAAGTCCCATGGATTCAAAAAATGACAGCGTATCACCGGAATCAAATGCATTCAGCACCTGAAACGGGAAATTCCGCTGTCTGCACCGGTAAGCCCCGGCAGGTATACGTCCCCGCACAATCCTGTCATTGGTCAGATTACATTTGCCGTTGCCTGTGGCCAGAATCTTTTTTCCTGTTTTATCCATTCTCTCCAGAATCAAAACCGAGGCGCCCTCCCTCCCGGCTGCCACAGCGGCAGCCAGTCCGGAAGCACCTCCACCAATCACGCAAACATCATAAATCATAACATTTTCTCCTTACAGCAGGTGAAAACGACGTAAATATCTGATAATCATCGTTCCCTTCGGGAATGAATACAATTCCTCTTCTGTCAGTCCGTGAAGTATCAGCAGAACAACAGCATATACACAGACAGCAACGATGATGGAAATAAGCGTTGCAATGGCATTGATATGAATCATAAAATAGATTCCCTTATACACAAAATATGTAACAACACCCATAACAGCCGAAGCTGCCGCAGGGATAACAAAAGTCTGTCTGGCCTCCTGCTCATAACCGATATAATGTTTCAGAGCCAGCTGATTCAGAAGGCACATTAAAAATCCGAACAGAATATTACTGTATAAAATAGCATAAATGTTCATATTGCAGAACTTCAGAAGGATCACAATAAACACCACATGGATTCCAAGTGCGATGGCAGCATTGACGATCGGCGTCTTCATTTTATCAATACCCTGAAGGGCACCCACAGTTACTGTCGATAATGAATAAAATAACAGATACGGCGTACCGATAGTCATCAGATTCTTTGTCAAAGCTGATGAGTCATTAAAAAGCAGCTGCATGATCGGACCGCCGAGAACAGACAGCCCCACGGCAGCAGGAATGGCGATGATCATACAGAACTTCACTGTCATGGCAATCTTCTGATGAATATCTTCCCTGTTGCCATTGATCATCGCGGTGGATATTCCAGGCACAACTGCCAGACCAAGCGCTGTCGCCATGGCCAGCGGAA
>JAEDGN010000164.1 GCA_016297495.1 Coprococcus sp. | reverse complement strand
CTGTCCGGAGGACAAAAACAACGCCTCGCTCTGGCAAGGGCACTTGTCCGTATGCCCAGAATTCTGATTCTGGATGACTGTACCAGTGCTCTGGATGCTGAGACAGAGGCCTCGGTACTGGCAGGTCTGCGAAACCATCTGCAGGAAGTAACATTACTGCTGATCAGTCAGAGAATCTCGACCGTAAGGAAGGCAGACCGTATTTTGTGTCTGGAAAATGGAGTGGTACAGGGCATAGGAACACATGAAGAACTGATGGCATCCTGTTCAACCTATCAGGCAATTTATCATTCACAAATTGGAGGTGATTGTAATGGCTAATACAAATCTCCCGCCGGCTGCTTCCGGAATCAGAGGACCTCACAGAGGTTTGCGACAGCCTGTGGTAAAGCCCCGTGATTTAAAAGGAACTCTTGTGCGGCTCTGGAAAATGACGAAAGGCAGACGGAAGGGACTGGGCTGGATTCTCGCATTATCAGCGCTGGCTTCGGCGTCTGCCATTCTTTCTCCTCTTGTGATCGGCCGTGCGGTAAATATGGTGGATACAGGCCATCCGGTTATGACAATCCTTCTAATTTTGACCGGACTTTATCTGTGTGACTGGCTCGTACGCTTTTTACAGCAATTTCTTATGGCTTCTGTAGGCCAAAAGATGATCCATCACATTCGCACAACCTTATTTGCTTCTATGAAAAAAATGCCGCTGGCCTTTTTCGATCAACGCCAGCACGGCGAGCTGATGAGCAGGCTTACCAATGATGTGGATAATATCAGTACAACCATTTCCAATTCTTTGACGCAGCTTTTGACATATGGTTTTACGATTATTGGTATATTTTGCATTATGGTAGTACTCAGCCCACTGCTTACCTGCATATCCCTCATCGGTGTTGGACTGATATTCCTGCTGACCCGTACCGTTACCAGGCATACGCGCAAATTATTTTCCGAACGGCAGAAAATCCTCGGTAAACTGAACGGACAGATTGAAGAGATCATTTCCGGTGAAAATATAGTCAAAGCATTCTGCAGGGAAAATCAGATGATTGAGCAATTTGAAGAAAGCAACGAAGAATTATGTCGGGTTGCTACCCGGGCGCTGATCTGGTCCGGTTATCTGATGCCGCTGATGAATGTTATCAATAACCTGAGCTATGTGGGTATTTCCATTGTCAGCGGTATTCTGGCTGTTCACGGTTCTATCTCCATCGGGATGATATCCAGTTTTCTGCTTTATGTCCGCCAGTTTTCGCGCCCTTTTGTAGATATTGCAAATATTTATAATAATTTTCAGACTGCTGTAGCAGGTGCGGAAAGAATCCTTGATATTCTGGACGAGACTCCGGAACCGCAGGATGCTCCGGATGCACTGCCGTTGACTTCACCAAAAGGAGAAATTGAGCTTCAGAATGTGGTGTTTGGCTACAAACCGGAGGTACCTATTCTGAAACATATTTCACTGAAAATTCCTGCCAGTACCAGAACTGCTATCGTAGGAACTACCGGTGCAGGAAAAACGACAATCATTAATCTATTGACCCGTTTTTATGATGTAAATGAAGGGAAGATACTGTTGGATGGACATGATCTCAGAGAATACCGGATGGAAGATCTGAGAGATTCTTTCGGCGTCGTGCTGCAGGATTCCGCACTGTTCGCCACATCTATTCGTGATAATATCAGCTATGGAAGAGAAGGTACGAATATAAAAGAAATAGAAGCGGCCGCCCGCATTGCCGGAGCAGATGCTTTTATCCGGCGTCTCCCGCGGGGATATGATACTGTACTGACACAGGGAGGCATGGAACTTAGTCAGGGTGAGCGACAGCTTCTGACAATTGCCCGTGCTGTACTGACCGATGCACCCATATTGATTCTGGATGAAGCCACCAGTTCTGTAGATACAGTAACAGAACAGAGAATTCGAGAAGCATTACTAAAAATAACGAAAGGAAGAACTTCATTTATCATTGCACATAGGCTTTCGACGATAAAAGATTCTGATATCATTATTTTACTGGAAAATGGACAGATTGC
>JAEDGN010000073.1 GCA_016297495.1 Coprococcus sp. | reverse complement strand
TTTAGAGGGAAAATCAAAACGTATTGGAATTAAGGTTTCGTATTTAAATTCAAAACAGGAAGAGCCAATTAACGTTGTATATCATTTAGATTAATGAATAAAATGATAGCGTAAATGAAATAATAGTGAACAAGTCAAAGGCGATCAACCGTAAAAAGTTGATCGCTTTTGTTACCTTTGTTATGGCTATCATTCTATCCGATTATAAACTGCAAAACAAGGGGCTGTTATTCTATTGGCTGATTAACCACACCGGCGAACAATGACAGACCGCTTTCGTTGGTGATGACAAACAGGAACGGTCGATCCAGAACAAAGTCTATTTCATCACCGGATGGTTCTGCCGCCCCGGCTTCCATCATGATTTCTGTAAAAGCAGTGGCCGTGCAGCCCTCCTCATCCACCATGACCCGGGCTGCATGAACAGCCTCAGATACATAGATATTCTCCAGGTCGCTGGTCATGTGTGAAAAATCAGATACTGTATCATCAAATACATCGGTGATACCCATGGCCTGCAGGTCATCACTCAGGTCCATGCTGGAGGATACATCAAACTTCGGCATGGACAGGTTAACTATCATGTCTTTACAATTCTCCCACTGTTCACCTGATATCAGTTGAAGAAGCTCTCCGTCCTTTGCCAGCTCTGCCACCGTTATCCCTTCATCCGGAAGAATCAGCCACATGCTGCCGCTGTATTTCAGATCCTGCGCCACAGCCGAGAACTGATCTCCCCAATAAAATTTTCTGGAAAGACTCTGATGCATAAAATCGCAGTTCAGATCACCATCCGCTCCATGGAATACATCCTCCGTCGTTTCCTCCCAGAATTCACACTGCCATCTCGCCTGATAATAGATTGTCGATACCAGTGCCAGAACCGTCTCCGGCTTCATATCGACATTTTCGATCTGATCTTTAAGAAGCCCTCCTGTCTGGGTATTCAGCCATTCCCGCAGCTGGGCGTCAAAATCAGCAGAACCCATCTCTCCGCAATAGGAAGCGGCATAGTATTTGTTCGCCAGCGTCTCCATGACCGCCTTCTTAAAGCGAATATCCTGATTCAACCAGAGGGAATTGGCCAACACGCTTGTCACCGTACCATCCTTACGATAACAGGCATTCCATACGGCCGACACCTGATCACGCAATTCATTCACATGCTCCACACCGAGTATATCCAGAATCTGCTGCCTGCTGTTTCCATCCGTCACTTCCGCAAGCATACTCAGCGCCATATACACATTCACCGGCGAATAGACGAGATTTTTATCGCCTGCCTCAGATAAAAACTGAGGCATCGTCTTTTCAACAAAATAGTCAAGACAGTTTTCATAGCCTTTAATCTGCATGCGCTGTGCTTTCCAGTCTTCTTCCCAGTCATTATATTGCTCAATCGTCTGCTGTTCATTATCCCAATTCTCCGGATACTGCGTCATTTCAGGATATTCAGGCTTCGCAATCACCCCGGCCTCCACTTTCACAGGCTTGTTTCTACCCATAACAGCAGCCAGCACGAGACATATACAGGCTGCGGCCGCCATCCATTTCATCCATGAAAACTTCTTATTCCGTCTTTTTTTCCTGGAACAGTCTGCCTCCATGACCATTTCATCATCCATCAATCCCATGGCGTCACTGATCTCTTCCGGTCTCATAATATAAATCCCTCCTTCTCCAGATAATTTTTCAATCCGATTCTTGTACGATAAAGCATACTTTTTATTTTCGATTCACTATTACCACTATAGAACGAAATCTCCCGAATGGAATCCATAAAATAATACCTGCACACAAATATATTCCTGGTCTCTTTTGAAAGTGTCCTGAGATATGTACTGATGGCATCCGCCAGAATCTGCAGCTCCACTTCCTGCTCCGGCGTCTCTTCATTGGATACACATTCTGCCAGCTCCGACAGCGAAACGGCATACTCCGAGCAACGTCTCTTCTCACTATGCTTTTTCCTGTAAGTATCAATGGATAGCTGGCGCGTCATCCGGCCGAGATAAGTGGAGAGAATCCCAGGTTTATTGGGCGGCATGGAATGCCATGCCCTCATATAAGTATCATTCACACTCTCCTTGCTGTCCTCTGCATCGAACAGAACATTATAGGCGATTCGAAGCAGATATCGACCGTATTTTTTCTCCGTTTCCTGAATTGCCTCTTCATTTCTCTGCCAGTACAAATCCACAATCTGATGATCTTCCATTAACATTCCCCCTTATACTATATATACCGTAAAAATAAGAAATTGGTTGCATTCATCATAAAAAGAATCCTACCCGGAGGAATTTTATATAACAGAAAAGTCAAACGGACTTTCCTGTTATATAAAAAAGCCCTCCGGATCTGCTCCAAAGGGCTTTCCTTTATAACCTTATCACAAATGTTCCTCGAGCCATCTCATAGCCGTATAGGCATAAACAGCACTTCCGCCTGCCAGAGCATCTTCATCGAATTTCACCATCGGATGATGCTGCGGATAGATATAGCCTTTCTCCGGCTGTCCCGCTGCCAGGGCCAGCATAATAGATGGTACTTCCTGACTGACATAGGCAAAATCTTCTGACCCCGCCGACTTGGAAGACTTCTGACCGCCTCCCATGGCATTCAGTTCTGCAACAGAAAATGCCTTCCCCGGCTCCTGAAGCTCTTTCAGATATTTTTCCGCACAGACAGACAGGTCTTTGTCATTCACCAGTGTCGGACAGCCGCTGCCAAAGGTCACTTCCGCCTCAGTCCTGAAGGATTTTGCAATTCCCTCGGATATTTCTATCATTCTTTCTTTGATATAGGATCTGGTCTCTTCATCGAAAGTTCTGATGCTGCCTCCCATAACCACTGAATCAGGAATCACATTGGCTGCCGTTCCTGCTCGCATGGTTCCAAAGGTGAGCACCGCCTGATCACTCATAGCCAGCTCCCTGGCATGAATCTCCTGTAATGCGATTAGTATATGGGCTGCCACATTCAGTGGATCCCTTCCCGTATTCGGCATGGAACCATGGCAGCCCTTCCCCTGAACCTTTATCTCAAAATAATCGGCCGCAGGTGCACTGACCCCCGGAGCAGATACAACCACTGTCCCGGCTTCAAAAGGCATGCCGGCCATCACATGGATCATCAGCGCAGCGTCCACATGGGGATTTTCCAGCACACCTGCTTTAATCATATCCTGAGAGCCTTCGAAAATCTCTTCCGCAGGCTGGAACATCAGCTTAATCGTTCCCTGAATCTCATCCTCATGCATCTTCAATAAGCGGGCTGCCCCAAGCATCATGGCCGTATGCATATCATGGCCGCAGGCGTGCATTTTACCATTAGTTGAAGGAAAATCCACATCTGCCTCTTCCTTCACCGGCAGCGCGTCCATATCGCCTCTGATTAAAAATACCTTTCCCGGCTTCTTACCACCGGCCAAAGCTATAACACCCGCTCTTCCGCATTCCATCGGCTCATAACCCATAGCTGTCAATTCTTTTTTTACAAAAGCTACTGTATCCTCTATATCGAATCCTGTTCCCGGATGGGTATGCAAATACCGTCTGTCTGATATAATCGTATTCCGAAGCTGTCCGGCTTCTTCCTTTAACTGTTCCGCTGTCATAAAGACTTTCCTCCTTATTGATCGACTGTTGAATATCCGCTCTCTCTGTTAACTAATTATACTGAACTTTTTTTTTAAATTGAAAGTAAAAAACTGTCATTGTCGATGATCTCTTGTGCTAACACAGTACCACAATCCTGCCCGGTGTTGTCTGCGGAGGAATACTTCTGGTGGTTGCCGAATAATAGACCAGCAGCGTCCTGTTATCCGGATGACAGTTAAAAGCCTGCCCGTTGGATGTCTCTATGACTGTACGTCCCACAACATTCAGCTGCAGCGACCCGTCAGCAGCCAGAAGATTCCTGTCAAAGAAATTAAGAGCCACCTGTTCATTTCTGCCATGTACCGCTACAATCTGCGCCTGATACTGCGGAGGATAAATCAGCAGAACCGGAAGCGTACTGTCATAAAAAGCGGTGACTGTCATCCCCGGCATCAACCTTCTGCCATCAATAACCAATGTCTCCGGTCCCACCATAAAATTTATCACTCCGTCCTCCACCCTCAAAGACATCAGCTGACTGCAGCAATCCATGCCTCCTGTCATATTAATGATAGTTCCTGTTACAGGTACAAAATTCATATATGCCATAAAAATGCCCTTTTTCTTTAAACTATGCACCCATCTCCTGACTTGTTCCGCTGCCTTCACATTAGGGTTCAAACGCCTTCGGTTCCTGATTCGTTGGCGGCAGACATGTATGGCCTTTACAAACATAATAGGTCGTCCTGCCATCCAATAATCTGTATCCCTCTGTCTCGCGAGGCAATATTTTTATATCGGCATAGAGGGGCAGGTGAGTCAGCAGGTCATCGACATTTTTCCCTTCTGACAGAACAACCGTTATCTTCTGAGGCGGATTTTCATGGAATAACAGCGCAATCAGAAACACTGAATATCCTGCCGGATAAGGAACTGTTTCAACAGACATGAATGCAAGCTGTTTTTCGGCCATCTGGCGGTAATCATCCTCCTCTGTCAGCTGGAAAAGCCGCACCAGACACCATGCCATAACAGAATTTCCACTTGGCAGTGCACCGTCATAGGTTTCCTTTGGTCTTGTAATGAGACTGCTGTTCTCTGTTCCATACAGGAAATATCCCCCATTATCGCTGTCATAAAACTGCCTTACCGCCTCCCGGCAGATCTGCTCTGCCCGTTCCAGATAATCTGCTCTGGAGATGACTTCATAGAGACTGAGCAATGCTGCCGTATAATAAGCGTAGTCACTTAGAAATCCCTTCACTGAACCTTCCCTGTCCCGACAGCTCACATACAAAATAACACCGTCCGACAGATTTTCCTCTATGAATTTATGGGCTTTTTCCGCCGCTCGAAGATATTGTTCATCTCCGGTAACTCTATACAGCATCGTCATGGCGCAGATCATCAGAGAATTCCAGGTCGTCAGGATCTTATCATCCAGATGTAGTCTGGCACGGGATCTGCGATAATCGTATAAAATCTGCCTCTCTTTGTCAAAATCATCTGATACAGCATTCCCACCTAAAAGATTCGGGATATTTTTGCCCTCAAAATTTCCCTGTTCCGTAATTCCAAAATATTCACAGAAAGCTTTTCCTCTTTTCTCCCCCAAAATTCTAAGTACTTCCTGATAATCCCAGACGTAATATTTTCCTTCTTCACCTTCACTGTCTGCGTCCTGAGCCGAATAAAATTCCCCATTTGGCCCCGTCATCTCACGCAGGATATAAGCTGCTGTTTTTCTGGCCGTATCCAGGAAAAGACTGTCACCGGACAATTTGTATGCCACTGAATAAGCCAGTATCAGCAGTGCATTGTCATACAGCATCTTTTCAAAATGGGGTACCAGATAATACCTGTCCGTGGAGTACCGCGAAAAACCATAGCCTATCTGATCAAAAAGCCCTCCCCGACGCATCTGTTCCAGAGTTTTACTCACCATACCAAAAGAAATCTCATCCTGTTTCATCCGCGAATATAATGCCAGAAATATCAGATTATGTGGAACGGGAAATTTAGGTGCCTGACCAAATCCACCGTATTTCTCATCAAAAGTTTTTAAAAAAATCTCCACAGCCTTTTCCGGCAGACGATAATCAATGCTTTCAGAACCGGAGGACAATGCAATATCTTCATTTATCGTCTGCAAATGCTCCAGAATATGTTGTGCAGATGCCATCATATTTTCCCTGTTTTCCTTCCACTCATCTGCAATGACCAGCAGCAGATCTCCAAAACCCGTCATACCGCCATGCGATGCTGCCGGAAAATAGGTTCCGGCAAAAAAGGGCTTCTGATCTGGTGTCATAAAAATACTCAGCGGCCAGCCTCCACTTCCTGTCAGTGCCTGACAGGCATTCATATAGACACTGTCAATATCCGGCCGTTCCTCCCTGTCAACTTTCACTGCTACAAAAAATTTATTAAGTATTTCCGCAATCTCCGCATTTTCAAAACTTTCACGGGCCATCACGTGACACCAGTGACAGGTACTGTACCCAATACTTAAAAATATCGGTTTATCCTCCCTCTCTGCCTTCTCAAAGGCTTCTTCACACCAGGGATACCAGTCCACAGGATTGTCCGCATGCTGCAGCAAATATGGGCTGCTCTGATTCTTCAAATGATTGCTCATAGTTTCATTCCTCGCTTTATATTCAAGACTCAGTTTCAGAACTATTCTGCTCAACTGAAAGAAATATTATTTACAGAGGAATCTCCCTTTTCATAATTTAAAACCAACAATAATAAGACAGCCGGAAGGATGGATTTCAGTTCTATCCTTCCGGCTGACCCGTTTACTTTTTTATTCTGCTTTTTCTATTACAAAGGACATCCTGATATCAGCTTCACCGCTGATCCGGTATGCTTTTTCCACATCGGCTCCCCAGCTGTTAATGCCGCCAACGCCTCTCACTGCGCCCGCAATACAAAGTACGGTCCTTCTGGCAGCCGGGAGTTCCTCCTGATGGGTCGCATTTTCCAGTTCCTCCGCAGTATAAGGAAGGCAGGAAAAAGCAAATTTACTGTCTGTACAGGATATCTTGAGTCCCTTTCTCCCCGGCGTCGGGTTTGAATTATCCAGTGCAGTATTTCTATATACTGTCACCCATTCCGTATCCATATGCATACCACATTCCTGCGGCACCAGATACGGTGTTACCGGAAGTCCTTCAACAGCAAATACGCCTTTCTCTGCTCCGGCCTTCCTGTCGGGATAAGTCTCCCCTGACAATCCGCAGTACTCATATCCCAGGGCCTTCGTCGGCATAATGAACCGGATGCCGAATACAGGCAGCTCCGGCAATCCCTTCTGTCCCTTATACAGTGCCCGCACCATGATTTTCCCGGAGGTCTCCACGCTGTAGACAATCTCCACCGTTGTACACGGCACAGTAATCGTTTCATAAATAAAAGTGATTTCCACATTCCGGGCATATTCATGATTACTGTGACAATTATTGGCCGGTGCTTTGAAAGTTGTCACTTCCTGCCCGTCCACCCGTAGCTTCACATCCACACACCGGATAAACATGTCGGCACTCAGCCACATGCCCGATCTCAGATGGAACTGACTTCCTCTGTCATTATCCGTTGTCGCACGCCAGAATGTCGGTTTTGGAGTACGATAGAGCCACTCCATTCCATCTATAACCAGAGACTCCATTCCCCCGGTCTGGTAAGAAAAAATATAATGAAAATCATCGCCGCCCACTCCCAGCGATGCATCTCCATAAATAATCCGAAGTTTCTTATCTGTACAATCCATAGTAGTATCTTACCTCCTGCATCGCCGGTTTTTCCTGACGGTCCGCAAAAACAATGCCATTACCGGAAAACTCATAATCTGACGGCCTGTCATCAAAATCGCCGCCATAGCCCAGTACAGGCTGTCCTGTAACGGCATCATGTCTCCACAAAGCCTGATCAATAAAATCCCAGATAAATCCGCCCTGATACATGTCGTACTGGTCGATCAGTCTGATATAGGATTCCATGCCGCCCAGAGAATTGCCCATATCATGCATGTATTCACACAGAATAAACGGCTTTTCAGGATCATTTTTCAAATACGCCTCTATCATCTCCGGCGAGGAATACATATGACTTTCCATATCCGATATGGAATCAGCATATTCTCTATTATTGAATACACCCTCATAATGAACCAGTCTTGTATCATCCTCTGCTTTATAAAAATCATTCATTTTCTGAAGCACCTGTCCCGCATAGGATTCATTCCCCAGCGACCAGAACAGAATCGACGTATGATTCTTAAGAACCTCAAAATTGGTCCGCGCTCTGTCAATGACCGCAGCCTCCCACTCGGGCATATCGCCCGGCACATTCCAGGATGGCTCGATCTGCCCCAGCTTCTGCCATGAGCCATGGGTCTCCAGATTCGTTTCCGCCATCACATAAATGCCTTCTTTATCACACAGATAATACCATGAAATGCGGTCAGGATAATGACAGGTACGGACGGCATTAATATGGTTGCGTTTCATACATGCCATATCCCAGAGTTCTTCTTCCCTTGTGATAGATCTTCCCCTTGCAGCACTCCACTCATGACGGTTCACACCGTTAATGATCAGCCTTTTCCCATTCAGGCACATGATCTTATGATCCAGTTCAATTTTACGGAAGCCAAATTCGTAAGGAACTATCTCCACAAGTTCTCCTTCTTTGTCAAACAGCCTTATTTCCAGAAGATAGAGGTAGGGATTATGATTATCCCACAAAGTTACAGTCTCCGGCATTTCACAGATCAGTTCCTTTTCTCCGCACAGCCTCTCCGTCTGCTTCACACAGACACGCTCTCCGTCCTTGATGCATATTTCTGCATGGCCCCCTTCAGGATGAGTCCCTGACACTTTCATATTCAAGCGGACAAAAGCATGCTGACCTTCCACCTCATATTCCGGCCTGATCCACAGATCCTCCACATGAAGCTCCGGTTTTGCATACAGTGTTACGCTTCTGAAAATTCCAAAGAACCTGAAAAAGTCCTGATCCTCCAGATAAGCAGCGGTACTTCTTTTATGTACCTCCACGGCAAGAGTATTCCCGGTATCCCTGATACAGGATGAAAGATCGAATTCAGACGGGGTAAAGCTGTCCTCCGCATACCCAATAAAAGTACCGTTCAGCCAGACATACATTGCCTGCTCCACACCTTCAAAACAGATGCTGATTTTCCTTCCCATCAACTCCTCATTCAGATCAAAACGGCAAATATAAGAACCGACAGGATTATAAGATGCCTTGCTGAACTGCCCTTCCTGTTCTGGTACATCCAGTCCGCACCCGTCCGGTCTTCTGAATTCACGGCCTTCCCATGGATACATGTTATTGATATAATGAATTCTGTCATAGCCTGCCAGCTCAATATGTCCCGGAACTTCTATTTCCTGAAACCCGGAGACGTCATAGTCCGTTTTATAAAAATCAGCCGGACGACTCATGGCATTCGTTGAATAACAAAACTGCCATTTACCGTTCAAAGATTGCTCTAAAGAAGACTCTCTTTTTTGATATTCTACTTCATTTAAAAAAAATCTGTGATCGCTGTGAGCCGGAAGCTGATTTACCCTGAATACTTCCGGATCATCCAGCCATTCAATTGAAGCCTGCATAAATATTATATTTCTCCTTTTTAAATCTTACATATTTTTCGTATATATAATATCAATAGTTAATTTGAAATACAAGTAAATACTTCCACCTCAAAGGCCTTCAGCTTCACTTCTCCAATGGCTGTACATCCTTTAAACAGCCGCTTCATCTCCTTCTTCAGCAAAAGCCTCTGTTCGTCCGACTGGAAATTCAGTACAAACAGATATTGCCTGCCATTCTTCGTCCTCTGGATCAATTCCACACCCTCCGGCGCTTCTATGATTTCGGCAAAAGGCTCCAGAACCCCTGTATAGGCAAGTAATGCTTTAACATTGGATCTTGAAAAGGCACTGCCCAGATGAAGGGTCCTTCCCTTTCCTGTTCTCTTTTCTGCCAGTGCAATTTTACCTTTATAATAACTGTTGGCATAGATTGCAAGGACCTTTACCTCCTGAGCATCTTCCGCAATATCCATAATATCATTGAATAACGGCATATCCAGCTTCTGTCCGTCCCAGTCGGCATAAACCGCCTCTTCCGCCGGACTCGTAAAAGTGGACTCTCTCACATCTGTTCCTGTCAGCTTCTGAAGAAGCCCCGGCTGCGGCATCATGACACATTGTCCGTTTTCCTGCTTGTAGCCGGATCTGCAGCCAATGATCAGGGTACCGCCCTGTTCCACATACATTTCCAGAAGTGCCGCTCTCTCTTCAGTCATAATGACCGG
>JAEDGN010000072.1 GCA_016297495.1 Coprococcus sp. | reverse complement strand
CTGTACTTTTGAGAGATAATATCTGCCAGAGCGAAAATATATCCTCATCCTTTGTGCTGGGCATGATCCATCCCAGGATCTATCTGCCTTTTAATATAGCCGAAAATGCTATGCCCTTCGTTATTGCCCATGAACAGACCCATATAAGACGGCACGATCACTGGCACAAGCCCCTTGGCTTCCTGCTGCTTACTCTTCACTGGTTCAATCCGATGATCTGGATTGCCTATATTCTTTTTTGCAGAGATTTGGAGCTTGCCTGTGATGAACAGGTAATTAAAGATATGAATACAGAACAACGGACCGATTACATGCAGGCTCTTCTCTCCTGCAGCCTGTCACACAGAAGTTTTTCTATTTGTCCGCCTGCTTTTGGTGAGATAAGCGTTAAAGTCCGGGTAAAAAACATAATCAACTACAAAAGGTCCTCACACCGGACAATGATAGCGGCGGTTATTGTCTGCCTCGTTCTTGTGATATGCTTTTTAACGAACCCGGTCCATGAACATATTACCAATCCATCTGTTCAGGAATATGTTCCCGGTGAGGGAAATATCAAAGGGGATGTCAATAAAGCCGGATTTGAAGCCATCAGTGAAGATTTTGCCATTGGGGCGGATAAAAACGGTATGGCCGTATTCAAAGACCCACAGAAAGCCTTTGATACATTCACCGAATTATATGCTGATGGCATTGCGCTGATCCAAAGTGAATTTCTGCTGCCGCCAATCTCCGAAAATTCCTATGATTCCTATAAATTATACGGCTGGCAGGTAACAACCGGAACCGAAGAGCAGCGCAGTCAGGCTGCCTTTGTAACCAGCTTTCTGGATATTTACGAGAACAGTTATCAATAATTCTATAAAAAAACAGCCCGTCATATCTTCTCTGCCATTTGAACAGAAAACGTGACGGGTTTTCTTTTTTCTTGACATATTCCACTTGTGGAATTATACTATATTCAACAAGTGGAATATATCAAATAGGAGAAATCGATGTTAAAACATGGAATTTTAGGTTTATTGAATTACGGGGATATGACCGGATATGAGATCATGGAAGTCTTCCGGGATTCTCTGAAGTATTTCTGGTCTGCCCAGACCAGCCAGATCTACAGAGAATTACAGACCCTGAAAAAACAGGGGTGGGTGACAGATGTTCTGATACCACAGGAGGCTCGTCCGGATAAGAAGGTCTTCTCCATTACAGACAGCGGCAGGCAGGAACTTCTCCGATGGCTTTCTGAGGATGATACGGGCTTCGACACACGAAGTCCCCTGCTGATGAAGACCTTTTTCCGCGGCGAATTGACGCCCGAAGAGAATATCTATTTTTTCAGAAGAATACAGTCCTACAGTGATGCTTTCCTCTCACAGTTGGAAAAACCGGAGACGAGCGTCACTATGTATGCACAGAAGGGTTCTGATGCAGAAAAAGCACTATACTGGAGAATGACTATCGAGTATGGTGTGATGTACATGAATATGCTGAAGAAATGGACCAGCAGATGTATAAAGGAACTTGAAGAATTCGGGAAGGAGGGAGCAGGCAATGAATATCCTTGTGATTAATGGCAGTCCCAAGGGGAACAGAAGTAATTCCATGAAGCTGACCAGCGCTTTTTTGAAAGGATTATATGACAAAAGAAAGGCCTCCAGTCTGGAGACGCAGGTTGAACAGATAGATGTCTGTAAAATGCATATTGAAGGATGCAGGGGCTGCTTCGCCTGCTGGAAGGCAACTCCGGGACGCTGTTGTATGGATGATGACATGACCATGGTCATCGACAGGATTCTGTGGGCCGATCTGATCATCTACAGCTTCCCTCTGTATTATTTTAATGTACCCGGCACATTGAAGAATCTTATTGACCGCCAGCTGCCAATGGTACTTCCTTTTATGAGTGAACGGACAGACGGCGTCGGCAGCGGAAGCCACGATGCGCGATATGACATGAGCGGCAAGAAGTATGTCCTTATCTCCACCTGCGGTTTTTACTCTGCGTCAGGCAATTACGACAGTGTACACAGCATGTTCGACCATATATGCGGCAAAGACAATTATGAGACCATTTTCTGCGGCCAGGGAGAACTATTCTCCATCAAAGAGTTGGCTGCCAAAACCGAAGCCTACCTGAAAACCGTCACACAGGCCGGAACAGAATACGCAGAGGGCCGCATTACATCAGAGACCCATGATAAGCTGAAGGCACTTTTATACCCCAAAGAGGTATTTGAAAAAATGGCGGATGCCAGCTGGGGGATCGATAAAGATTCCGGAGACAAAGAGGACGAAAGCCTGATCTTTACACGGCAGATGGCCGCATTATACAATAGCAAAAACTACGACGGCAAAGACCGTGTTCTGGAAATCTGCTATACCGACCGGGGCTGTACCTATCAGATAGCGCTGACTAAAGACGGAAGTGAAGTCTTCACAGACGGGCATCTAAAGTACACGACACGTATCGATACGCCGTATTCCGTCTGGCTGGCCATCGCCCGGAACGAGATTCGCGGTGATGAAGCTCTGGCCCGTCAGATGTACCGGGTGACAGGAGATTTCTCTCTTATGCTCAAATGGGACACCTTCTTCGGAGATGGTACAGAAGCTCCTGCTACTCCTTACGGCAGCGTAAAATCTGAAAAGCATCCGGTTATGACAACCATGCTCATTGCCTGGATCACCTTCTGGGTTGCCGTTTCCGTCAATACACAGACCGGAGCTCTGATCACCCTTGGAGTATGTGCCGCCCTTCCATTGATCATGCTGCGGTATGAACTGGCCATCTACGACAAAATATCCATTGCCGCTGCTGCCCTGCTGTCCATATTGGCACTGACATCGGGCCAGGGCTCTATCGCAGTCAATGCAGGTTATCTGTTGTTTGGATTACTATGGCTTGGTTCCTGTCTGACCAAAGAACCTTTATGTGCCTGCTATGTGAAATACGATTACAATGGTGATGATGCTTTAAAGAATCCTATATTCATGCGGACCAACTATATTCTGGCCGCCGGATGGGGGATACTCTATATCGCTATCGCCGTCTGGACCTGGTTCCTGCCTGAGGCCGGTTTCACCACAGGACTGATCATTCTGAATAATGTTATGACCATCCTCATGGGGCTTTTTACCGTCTGGTTCCAGAAGTGGTACCCGGCGTGGATCGCCAGAGGCAGACATTAAATTATTCTTTATTTACGGAAAAACCGCTTCTCCTTTTTATCTGCCATTCGCTTTAATCCGCGGTAATGCCGGGATATCATGAGCAGCAAAAAAACTGTCATGCATATTCCGGCTTCCAATCCTTTACTAAGAAATGCGGCAGGAACAGCAAAAAGTGCAATCAGCACCGCACCCAGAGGCAGATAACCTGTCAGCAGAGTCAGCACACCGCCGGCAATGCAGCAAACTGTTCCCCATAAAGGCATGTATATAATGAGCCAGGTGCAGGTCACCGTCACACCCTTACCTCCCCGGAAATGATTCCATACAGGAAAATTATGCCCCAGTACCGCACCCATTCCTGCCCACAACAAGGCAGCATCGTCAATAAACGATCCTGTCAGCCGCCATGCAGCCATAAAGGCCAGCAAAGTCTTAACTATATCTCCCAAAAGCACAACAACTCCAGCTTTCTTCCCCACATGACTCATAATATTGGCCATTCCCGGATTGCCGGAGCCAATCTCTTCTGCTCTCTTGCCCGTGCATAGCCTTGCCACCACATCAGCCGTAAGAAAATTACCAAAAATATAGCCTGCTCCCATGGCCAGCAAACGCATTCCTATCATCGTTGTCCTACCTCTCTGATCCGCATTACCATTATTATACATGATTATGGCCATATATATTCTAAAATTTTGTCAAATACTGGCCATATAGACATAGGGCTGCAGTACAATTGCCTGTAACAATTGTACTGCAGCCCCGTACTTATGCTCCGATCAACGCATCCATAACGTCTCTAACCGTCTCAATTTTATCTGCCTTCCATGCGTCGGCACCGCAGAAAAGCAAAGCTTTATCCGTCTCACCTTTTGCCGCATGAATTAGTGCCTCCGTAATGCAATATGAAGTTTCTGCCGGATTACAGCCCTTCATACAAGTCAGACATTTCTTTGGCGGGCATTTTTCACCATCCATAATACGCTTCATAAAATCATTCATGATGGCACGTCCCGGCATACCCACCGGACTTTTTACAATCTGAATGTCTTCCTGCTTTGCATTCAGATAGGCTTCTTTATAGCGGATATCCGCATCACATTCCTCTGTTGTGACAAACCGGGTAGCCACCTGAACCGCGTCAACCCCGAGGCTGAAAGCATGAGCCACATCAGCCGCACTCGAGATACCACCGGCCAGAGCCACCGGAATATGACAGGCAAACTTTTCCCCATATGACTTGATCACCTGAAGAATCCTTCGGACTTCGCTGTCATAGGAGGGCCCATCGAAATCATCCAGCTGCTCTCTTGTAAATCCCAGATGCCCGCCCGCCTCCGGCCCTTCTATAACTACCATATCCGCCGTCCGGCTGTATTTTTTATCCCAGTATTTCAGGATGACCTTTGCCGATTTCTCTGTGGAAACAATGGGGGCGATCTTCGTTTGACTTCCCTGAACAAAAGACGGAAGATCCACAGGAAGTCCGGCACCCGATACGATCAGATCGGTGCCGGCGTCTGCTGCTGCCCTTACATGGGCCTCATAATCCCTCGCCGCCACCATGATATTAAAACCGATGATCCCCTTCGGAGCAATCTTTCTTGCCTTTGCCAGTTCCGAACCAATGGCCCTTATATTGGCCTTCAAAGGATTATCTTCAAAATCCGGTTCCCGGAAGCCTATCTGGGCCGTAGATATGATGCCAATGCCGCCCTCACGGGCCACCGCACCGGCAAGACCGGACAGACTGATACCGATGCCCATACCTCCCTGAATCAATGGCTTTTTTATATGCAAATCTCCTATGTTAAATGATGGATAATCCATAATATTTTCCTTCCTGACATCTGTCACATTCTGCGGAAACGCTCGTATCTTCTTTCAGTCAGTTCCTCCACCGACAGCTTCATACGGCTTTCAAGGAATTCCCTGATACAGGTATCCATGATATTTGTCACCTCCGTCAGAGTCTCCGCTGTAAAATCCTCCGGTTCTGTAAATACCCTCTCCACAACACCGGCTTTTTTGAGGTCTCCTGCTGTCAGCCTCATGACACCGGCTGCCTCGCTGGCCCGCTTACTGTCTTTCCACAGAATGCTTGCGAAACCTTCCGGTGACAGAATCGAATAGATGGAATTTTCCAGCATCCATACTTCATCTGCCACTGCCATGGCCAGAGCGCCGCCGCTTCCGCCTTCACCAATGACCACGGACAGGACAGGAACCTTCAGGCCTGACATTTCAAAAAGATTCCGGGCGATGGCCTCTCCCTGCCCCCGCTCCTCCGCTTCCAGTCCGCAGAAGGCTCCCGGTGTATCCACAAAACAGATAACGGGACGTCCAAATTTTTCCGCCTGTTTCATAAGCCGCAATGCTTTTCTGTAACCGTCCGGTGACGGCATTCCGAAATTGTTCTCTATATTTTCTTTTGTATTTCTTCCCTTTTCCTGAGCAATCACCGTCACCGGCAGTCCATGGAAACGGGCAATGCCGCCCACAATGGCAGGATCATCTTTATAATAGCGGTCACCATGAAATTCAATGAAATCTGTAAAAAGATTCTGAATATAGTCCAGTCCCACAGGACGATTCTTTTTCCTGGACAGCTGGACTCTGTCCCATGCTGTCATGCGGCGGGATCCGGCAGTCTTTCCATTCTTCATCCCGGACTTTGCAGCCGCCGTTATCACCTTTTCTTCCTGCAGCTTCTCATTTTTCTCATGAAGCTTAATGATATGCTCCAGTGTCTGCCTAAGCTGCGGTCTTTCCACAATTTTATCCACAAATCCATGCTCCAGCAGAAACTCAGACCGCTGGAATCCCTTCGGAAGCTTCTGTCCAATGGTCTGTTCAATGACCCTTGGCCCCGCAAACCCGATCAAAGCCTTCGGTTCCGCAAGAATGATATCTCCCAGCATGGCAAAACTGGCGGTCACACCACCAGTCGTAGGATTAGTCGATACCGTGACATACAGCTGACCTGCATCGTGATGCCGTTTCAGAGCCGCAGATGTCTTGGCCATCTGCATCAGAGAATGTATACCCTCCTGCATTCTGGCGCCTCCGGAACAGGCAAAAATAATCACCGGCATCTTTTCATCCGTCGCCCTCTCAATGGCCCGGGTAATTTTCTCGCCGACTACTTTTCCCATACTTCCCATCATAAAGCGGCCATCACAGACACCAATGACCACATCACTGCCGCCTATTTTTGCCTTTCCGGTTATCACAGCTTCATCCAGCCGTGTCTTCTCACGAAGAGCCTCGACCTTTTCCTCATATCCTTTATAACGAAGAGGATTGCCGGATACAAGTCCCGTATCCCATTCCTGAAAACTGCCCCTGTCCACGACCATACTGATACGCCTCATGGCCGGCACACTGAAATAATTGCCGCATTTCGGACAAACATAATAATTGTCTCTGATGCTCTCTGCCAGCACCGCAGCTTTACATGCATTGCACTTTTTCATAAGACCTTCAGGAACCTCCGGAACAGCATCTTTGGTTTTCCCGGAGGCTGCGGCGGATTCACCTTCAGAAATATTTCTGTGGGAATCTGTCATCTGAACATCGGCCAGAGAAATATAATTCTTGCGATTCGTCTTCTTAAACATATTGGATAACTTCACTGCTGCACCTCCTCATCAAATTTTATTTGATTGCTTCCAGCAATTCCTGATCTTTATCTGCTATAAACTCGATATCGAATTCACCCGTCTGATAATCAGGATGATTGAATATCTCATACTGGTAATCCACGTTGGTATCCACACCCTCTATGATGACCTCTCCAAGGGCGCTTCTCATTTTTGTAATAGCTTCATTCCTGTTTCTGGCAAATACAATGAGCTTTGCCAGCATATTATCATAATAGGGCGGAACCCTATATCCGCTGTAAATGGCTGAATCTATGCGAATACCTTTGCCGCCCGGAAGATACATATCTGTAATCTTCCCCGGACAGGGCCTGAAGTTCTGCGCCGGGTTTTCCGCATTGATCCTACATTCAATGGCATGTCCCGTCAGCTTCACATCTTCCTGCCTGCAGGACAGCTCTCTGCCATCTGCAATACGGATCTGCTCCTTGATCAGGTCAATACCCGTCACCCATTCCGTGACCGGATGCTCTACCTGGATTCTTGTATTCATTTCCATAAAATAGAACCGACCCGTTTTCTCCAGTAAAAATTCAATGGTACCGGCATTCTCGTAATGAGCCGCTTTCGCCGCTTTTACAGCTGCCTCTCCCATTTGCTGCCTCAGCTCATCAGAAATGACTGCGCAGGGCGATTCCTCGATCAGCTTCTGGTGATTTCTCTGAATAGAACAGTCGCGCTCTCCCAGATGGATCACATGTCCATACTTATCGGCCAGAATCTGGAACTCGATATGCTTCGGATGCTGAACAAAATGTTCCAGATACATGGTACCGTCACCAAAGGCCGCTTCCGCTTCCTTCTGAGCTGTGCGAAATGCCGTCTCCAGCTCTTCCGGACTCTCAGCCACCCGCATGCCTTTGCCTCCGCCGCCAAGGGCCGCTTTCACAATGACAGGATAGCCGATTTTATCTGCAATCTCTGCTGCTTCCGACGCATCATAAAGCGGTTCATTACTTCCGGGGATAATGGGCACACCTGCTGCCGCCATTGTATTTCTGGCATTGGATTTATGCCCCAGCTTCCTGATGACCTCCGATGAAGGTCCGATGAATATAATATGACACTGCTCGCACAGCTCTGCAAATTTACTGTTCTCCGACAAAAATCCGAACCCCGGATGAATGGCATCAGCACCAGATACGATGGTAGCGCTGATAATCTGCTCCATATTCAAATAGCTGTCCGCAGACGGCGCAGGACCAATGCAAATAGCTTCATCCGCCAGCTGTGTATGAAGGGCCTCTCTGTCCGCCTCTGAATAAACAGCGACTGTCTCGATGCCCATCTCGCGGCAGGCGCGGATGATCCTGACCGCAATTTCACCGCGGTTTGCAATCAATACTTTTCTAATCATAGCTTTCTATCCTATCATCAGAGTCAGTTCAGCCTTTACAGCCACTTCTCCGTCAACGGATGCTATGGCTTCACCCACTACGACCGGACCTTTCTGACGAATAATCTTCGCCTCCAGCTTCAGTTTATCTCCCGGAATCACTTTCCTGCGGAATCGACAGTTTTTAATCCCGCCGAAATATCCCAGTTTGCCTTTATTTTCTTCTTTAACCAGGGCAGCAACAGCGCCCACCTGAGCCAAAGCCTCTATGATCAGCACGCCCGGCATCACAGGCTCCTGCGGGAAATGTCCCGCAAAGAAATCCTCCCTGAAGGTAACGCATTTGTAACCCACGGCATATTCGCCCGGCTCATAATCCTCTATATAATCCACCAGCAGAAACGGATGTCTGTGGGGAATAATTGCTTCTATCTCTTTAATTCCCAAATGCTTCATCTGAATCTCCTCTATACAATCCTAAACAGCGGCTGCCCGTATTCCACCAGTTCTCCGTTCTCCACCAGAACCTCCGCAACAGTACCTGCAAAATCACTTTCAATATCATTCATCAGCTTCATGGCCTCCACGATGGCTACAACCTGGCCTTTCGTTACCTGATCACCCACCGCCACAAAGGGATCCGCATCCTCAGCCGGAGCCGCATAAAAGGTACCAACCAGCGGAGATTTCACCAGGCAGCCTTCTTTTTTCTCAGCCTCGGATGATACATGAACCGCCTCCGTGTCTCCTGCCGCAGCCGGTATTACATCCCGCTCTGCCACAGCAGCCGTCACTGCTTCAGCCGGCACCGTCGCAGCAGCACCGCCTGTCTTCAATCGTGCCTTTTCTTTCTTGAGGGACAGTCTGATATTGTCATCCTCATATCTAAATCCGGTCAGTGAGGAATCGGAAACCGCCTCAATGAGTTTGATTAAATTTTCAAATTCCATACCCTGCACCCCTAATCTTCATATTTCTTAATCAAAAGAGAAGCATTATGTCCCCCGAATCCCAGGGAATTGCTGATGGCATAACGAATCTCTTTTTCCACCGGAGCACCGACCGCATAATTCAGATCACATTCCTCATCTGTCACTGTTGTGCCAATCGTCTGATGGATAAATCCTTCCTGAATGGCTTTTACCGCTGCAATACATTCCACAGCTCCAGCCGCGCCCAGAAGATGTCCGATCATGGATTTCGTTGAATTAATGACCAGCTCATAGGCCGCATCTCCAAATGCCTTCTTAATGGCATAGGTCTCAAAGAGATCATTGTGATGAGTACCCGTTCCATGAGCATTGATATACTGTACGTCGGATGGTTCAATACCAGCCTCCTCCATGGCCAGTTCCATGGCTTTTGCAGCGCCGCTGCCATCTTCAGCAGGGGAAGTGATATGGAAAGCATCACCTGTGGCGCCATAGCCTGCCAGCTCGGCATAGATTTTTGCGCCTCTTGCCTTTGCATGCTCCAGTTCCTCCAGAACAATCACACCGGCTCCTTCCCCAAGGACAAAACCGCCCCTGTCCTTATCAAACGGAATAGATGCCCTTGCCGGATCATTGGCTGTAGTAAGAGCTGTCAAACCTGTAAAACCGGCCACAGCCGTCGGACAGATACAGCTCTCTGTACCGCCGGCAAACATCACATCTGCATCACCATACTGTACGGCACGCAATGCATCACCGATACAGTTAGTACCTGTGGCACAGGCTGTCACCACATTGGTACATTTTCCTTTCAGTCCCAGCTGAATGGATACATTACCTGCCGCCATGTTGGAGATCATTAACGGCACAAGAAGTGGTGCTACTCTGCC
>JAEDGN010000071.1 GCA_016297495.1 Coprococcus sp. | reverse complement strand
GGCGGTGGTGCCGGTCATGGAGGTGGCGGAGGTGTTCATATGAGCAGCGGAGGCGGTACCCACGGCGGCGGCGGAAGAAAGTTTTAGCCCGGTAAAATTAAATATGCATGCGTCTGCGGACTTCTTCCCGCAGACGTGAACGTAAAAGAATCGTGATCAGAGTTGCATCGATAATGATACAGCATATGAGAACGATGGCCGACCAGGTCAGTGCTTTGGGAACCATGAGGTAATGACGGATCAGCAGTTCGATGACCACGGTACTTATACCGATTTCAGCGACCAGAACAACAGCCTGAGACAGGATGGAACGGCGGGGGTGCTGAAGACAGAAAGAGAATATCTGCACCATAACAGTACCAAGGGTAATCAGGGGCAGAGCAACGGCATAATACCACCCTTTTCCGGGATGAAGCCAGGAGATGATGGCGAAGTACATGGCGATGCCAATGCCGTCCAGCAGCAGGCTGATGTGGGTATTGAGTTTCCCCGGAAAAAAGACGGGAAGAACGAATATCCACAGTACGATGCAGGCACCGATGACGTATAGAGACCAATGGTAACGTACAAGGAAGAAGAGATTCATCACGCCGCATACGATGGCTGTGGTGGCAAGGCAGACTGTCATAAGAATGGCGGCCTCTTTTCTTATTCCCTGTTCGATTGTTCCTATATTTGATGGGTAGGGTTTCGGGGAAATGGTATCCACCTGTTCGTTGGGGTTGATGATTCTGGTATTGCAGAGCGGGCAGACGGAGCAGGTTTTATCCAGTTCCACACCGCAGTTGACACAGTATGACATTGTTTATTCCTCCATATCCATATTGCGATTGGTGTCTATTTTTACATGAAGCCCATCTTTGACCAGCTTCCGGAAAAAATAACGCTCCACATCAGTTTCTATGATGCTGCTGGTGAAACTGATGCTGAGTACATTGCCGCAGCTGATGATGGCACAATTGGTGCGGGGCGAAAAAGGCTGTCCCATCAATGCATCAAAACGTTCAATATAAGGCCGCATTTCATCCGGAATCTGCACAACCCCAAGATTGGTCAGACCGGCGGTGGACTGACGGTCCTGTACACGGATATAAAACTGGCGCACGACGATATCTTTTAGAAAGAGTGGTGCAATTCGGACAAAAGGTTTTTGCAGAATGGCAGTGTTGGTCGTAATGTCGGCATTCAGAAACTTATTATTGATATAGTAACGCATATAATGATGAACCTGCGTTACAATTTCTTCGAAGGTATAATCGCCCATGCGGGGATCGATGGACGGATAGACCATACTGATAAAGTTCCGCAGGGTTTTTGAAGGAAAAAAGCTGCGCAGGTTGACCGGGAGTGCCAGTGCAACAGGCTTTTGCCGGAAGACATGATCCTTTTTCTGTTTTTCCAGAAGTGCCCACAGCATGACAGCGTTCAGATATTCCGTGACAGATACGCCAAATGAATGGGCTTTTTTCACCACTTCATCCACCGATAACAGACCATGAATGATATTTAATGTATAAAATGGCTCTCTGTGCCCGCGTATGCGGTAAGCTTTTCCCTGACTGCGGGGGCGTGTGACCTGAGAGGAAGCATATCGGAGGTAAGCATCCTCCAGTTCTTCCGGATCGGGCTTTTCTTCTATATTCAGGACGCCGCTGCCATCGGGGATATCATGTCCCTGAAGGCGAAGATAAACAGCCGTAATCGTTTTCAGAAGAAATAATGCACCGTTGCCGTCAGAGAGGGAATGGAACATTTCCAGAGATATCTTATTCTGGTAATAGTATATACGGATCAGATAGCGGTTGTTGCTTTTAAAGAGCAGAGGCATACACGGATTGACAATATCGGGCATGACAAAAGGGCCCGGCCGGTTATTGGGTTCAAGATAGCGCCAGAATACACCCTTGCGGAGGGCAACCTTGAAGGCAGGAAAGCGGGGCAGGGTCATGTCCACGGCCTTCTGCAGCAGTTCTGCGTCAATTTTTTCTTTTAAAACGACGGACAGACGGAATACATTGGAAAAGTTGTGTCGCTGCAGGGTTGGATAGACATTGGCCGATAAATCTAATTTGTACCATGTTTTTTGTTGAATGTTTGACTTTTTCATACTTTTATTATAATGTTACAGGATGGGAATAGCAAGTGTGAAAGATTGACAGGAGGAGACATTTTGACGATGGAAATGAGTCCGAAATCGAATCAACATCTGATGAAGGCGATTAAGAGAATGCATACACTGGTGGAGAGCGATGATCTGGAAAAAGTGCGTGCTTCTCAGGAGAATATCAGTGCCTTTTCAAAAAGCAGGGATATTTCTTATGAGGATTTTGTGATTGGGAATATTCCGGCGGAATGGATGAGCGTCAAACGACATCATATGAGAAAATATGTGATTTTATATTGTCATGGAGGCGGATACAATACGGGCAGTTTCCATTATGCCAGAAGTATTACCAACAAGCTGGCCAGCAGTACTTCCATGGATATACTGTGTTTTGATTACAGGCTGGCACCGGAATATCCTTATCCCGCAGCGCTGGAGGATGCGCTGGAGGTATGGGATTATCTTATGCATCTGGGATATGGAGCAAGGGAAGTGATAGTAGCGGGAGATTCCGCAGGCGGCAATCTGGCTCTGTCACTGGTTCTGAAGCTGAAGGAGCAGGGAAGGCTGCTGCCGAAAGGCCTCGTTCTGCTTTCGCCATGGACAGATCTGACCAGAAGCGGGAAGTCTTATCAGACGAAAGGAGAAGTGGATCCTATTCTGACGGAAGATTATCTTGAAACTTCTATTGATGCCTATGCCCGTGGGAAAGAATTGGAGGATCCGATGATTTCTCCGGTTTTTGGTGATTTTGAGGGCTTTCCTCCAACTTATATCCAGGTAGGCAGTAATGAACTTCTTCTGTCGGATTCACTGAAGCTGAGAAAAAATATGGAAAAACATCGTGTATCAGTGCGTTTTGATGAGTATGAAGGAATGTGGCATGTCTTTCAGATGTCTCCATTTAAAACTGCCTATGATGCCATTGATCAGATTGCGGAATTTATATTCACTATCTGCAGATAAAATAAAAACATATCGCCGTATCTGAACAGGTACGGCGATATTGATTTTATTTATCTCTATAATTATGGACATCGTCCAGCAGCTTATTCTTCAGATCATAGAGCTTCTGGGAGAGGTCGACGTATACCTCCTGCGGGTTGACGAGACGCTTGGATTCATCCCAGAGGGTGGCCTTTTCTTTTGTACAGTAGGCCTGAATATCCATGACGGATGGAGATTCATAGACACATTCACCGTTGATGAAGATCGGCACAAGCAGTTCACGGATCGTATAGCTGCCTGCAGGAAGATGGGTTCGCTTCCATGTGGCCAGAGGGTCAAACAGTGTCAGTGGCTGATCTTCCGTAAACACTTCATCTTCGAGGGTGATCAGATCTGCTTTGATCTTGCCGCTGGCTTTATCGTAGATACGGAGAATCTTTTTATTACCCGGATTGGTGACCTTTTCAACGTTCTCGGATACCTTGATCTTAGGAATAGAAGTTCCGTCTTCATTGATAATGCAGGCCAGCTTGTAAACACCGCCGAAGGACGGGCAGTCTTTGGAGGTAATCAGATTGGTGCCGACGCCCCAGGAGGTGATCTTGGCACCCTGATTCATCAGGCTGTTGATCAGATATTCGTCCAGATCGCTGGATGCGGAGATGATGGCATCCGGGAATCCGGCTTCATCCAGCATAACACGGGCTTTCTTTGTCAGATAAGCCAGGTCGCCGCTGTCGAGACGGATACCGTAAAGCTTGGAGTGGATGCCCTGGTCGCGCATTTCCTGGAAGACCTGAATGGCATGCTTAACGCCTGAGTTAAGGGTATCATAGGTATCGACCAGCAGCAGACAGTTGTCAGGATAAAGTTTTGCATAAGTCCGGAAGGCTTCCAGCTCTGTTTTAAAGCTCATGATCCAGCTGTGGGCATGGGTTCCCTTTACAGGAATATCAAACATCTGACCGGCCAGTACGTTGCTGGTGCCGACGCATCCGGCAATGACGGCAGCTCTGGCTCCGTAGATACCGGCATCAGGTCCCTGGGCACGTCTGAGTCCGAATTCCATAACACCGCCGCCGGCCTCATGAACAACACGGGCGGCCTTGGTGGCGATCAGACTCTGATGATTGATGATATTCAACAGGGCTGTCTCAACCAGCTGAGCCTCCATAATCGGTGCGATGACTTTGACCAGAGGTTCCTTCGGAAAGATAATCGTACCTTCAGGAATGGCATAGATGTCTCCTGTAAAATGGAAGTTCTTCAGATAATCCAGAAAATCTTCTTTGAAGAAACCGGTGCTTCGAAGGTAATCAATGTCTTCCGGGCTAAAATGCAGATTCCGGATATAGTCAATGGCCTGATCCAGACCGCAGGCGATGGCATAAGCGCCGCCGCATGGATTCTGACGATAAAATACGTCAAACACGACCTTCTCCTTTGAGTGAGTTTCGAAGTAACCCTGCATCATGGTTAATTCGTATAAATCAGTCAGTAATGTCAGATTCTTATGATTCATAGTCTCTTCTTCTTCTTTCTTATATTTATCTTTGCTTCATTAATAATGGCTGCTATATCAATAAGGAAATGTGTCGGACAACTGTCTTGTCACATCCTATGAATATTAATATAGATTGTAACTCGAATAAATAAAAAAAGCAAATTCTTTTTACGATAATGGCTTATTTATTCCAGTATCCTTCATGGGCGCTTGCGGCGGCAGGAGCCAGTTCAGGAAACGGTCCGGTGACCTGAATGGCTTTCTGGCCTCTGGCGAAGACTTCACGGCATGGCAGGTCGAAGGTTGGATTCTGCGGATCAGCACCGGTCAAAGCCAGCAGATCCTTCTCGGTCATGGCATAGACCACATGACCGATATTGCCCCAGTAGATTGCTCCGGAACACATGACACATGGTTCTGCTGTCGTATAAAGTGTGCAGTCCCACAGAAATTCTTTGCTGTACTGCCGGGAGGCCCGTTCCACCAGCTGGGTTTCAGCGTGTCCGGTACATTTATGTTCGGTAATCTCATTGTTCATCTGTTCCATGAGTACATTGCCGTCTTTGTCAACGAGCAGGGCGGCAAAAGGCGTGTTGCCGGATTCTCTTGATTTAACGGATAATTCAATGGCAAGTTTTAAATAGGCTTCGTGTGACTGCATCAGGCACCTCCTGTATTGATTGATCTATTAATGTAAGTATACTGCATATTCCTGCAAAAGGCAAATAATGAGGTAATATTTGTAAAATATAAACAATGGCAAAATATAGTGCCTAAAATCGGAAATTTTTCTAGTATTTGGAAAATTAAACAAAAAATAATTATAATTTTCAGTAAAATTAATTGATTTCAACAAGGAAACATGGTATGATTACCCAATAAATCATAAAAGGCAGCGGGGGAAAGTCAAGACGAAAATACATAAGGGAAACGGGTGTTTAGATGAAGTGGTTATATGAATTATCAGCATATCTGGATCGATGGAACAGTATAACGATCTGTGTCAGGCTCGTGCTGGCGGTTGTCTGCGGGGGGGCCATTGGACTGACCAGAACTGTGAAGCGGCGGGGTGCCGGCTTCAAGACCCATGCACTGGTTTGCCTGGGATCGGCACTGGTTATGATGACAGGGCAGTACATCTATGTCAGTTTTGGAGCCATATCTGATATCGCCAGGCTGGCAGCTCAGGTTATCAGTGGTGTCGGTTTTCTGGGAGTGGGAACGATCATGGTCACACGGGATAATCATGTCAAGGGACTGACAACAGCGGCAGGACTCTGGACCTGTGCGGGCATCGGCCTGAGTATTGGTATCGGCTTCTACAGCGGTGCGCTGATTACGACACTTCTTGTTCTGTTTATTTACAGATTCATGGGGAGAGTGGACGAGATTGCCTATGAACATTCGAGGGTTATGGATATTTATATTGAATTCGAATCAAGAAAGTCCATTGCTCCGTTTATTGGAGTCCTGAAGGAGAATAATTATAAGATCGTTCAGATGAAACTGAATAAGTCCAAGAAGAATAAAGAGGAGATCGTCAATGCCACGCTCGTTCTCGAGGTGGCACCAAAACTGAAGCATGATATTGTTATAGATGTGCTGAAGGACATACCGGGTGTTGAGTATGTGGAAGAATTATAGGAATTACCTGGATATCACTTTTTGTTTACAGTAATTTTACACATTTGCTGTTTACAGAATAACCGAATTGTGGTATGATTCTGATAAAACATAAGACAAGTAGTGGAACTATTTGTTGAAAGTGCACAAAATGGCGGTTGCTCTCCATGAATGGAGCCATGGAAGCACGGCCCTCAAAAAAGGAGGAGTTTAGAATGAAAAGATCCAAGAAGCTTATGAGCCTGACAGCGCTTATCATGGGCATTGTTCTTGCGACAGCAGCATGCGGCAGCTCAGGCGGCGGTGAGACAAAGGCACCGGAGACACAGGCATCCGCGGAGACAACGGTGGAAACAGAAGCCGGTACAGAAGCAGCCGGTGATCTGAACAGTAAGACACTGGAAGAGATTACAGAAGCAGCCAAGGCTGAGGGTGAAGTTGTATCTGTCGGTATGCCGGATGAGTGGGCAGACTGGGGATCATTATGGAATGAGATGTCTAATACATATGGTCTTTCACATAATGATACAGATATGAGTTCTTCAGAAGAGCTTCAGATGTTCGCTACAGAAGGCGAGAATGGTACAAAGGATATTGGAGATGTCGGCTATGGTTTTGCAGGCCAGGCTATTTCCGAAGACCTTGTTCAGGGTTATAAGACCTCCTATTGGGACAGCGTTCCTGACTGGGCAAAAGGTGAGGATGGCAAGTGGATGGTTGCCTACACAGGTGTAACGACCTTCCTTGTTAATACTGATCAGGTTGAAAATGTACCGACATCCTGGCAGGATATCAGAGAAGGTGACTACAAAGTTGCCCTTGGACCTCTGTCCGGTGGTAATGCACAGGGTGCTTTCATTGCTTCCGCCTATGCTTTCGGCGGTGATATGAACAATCTTGAGCCTGCATTTGAGTTCTGGACAGAAATGGCAGAGGCAGGAAGAATTAACACACTGGATATCACACAGGCGAATTTTGAATCCGGTGAGATCGCAGTAGGTATTGTATGGAGCTTCCAGGGTATTCCTTACAGCAAGAATATTGAACAGTACAATATGACAGCAGTTGTTCCTTCTGACGGTGCACTTCAGAACGGTTATGCTTCTGTTATCAACAAATATGCACCACATCCGAATGCAGCGGCTCTGACAAGAGAAGTAATGTTCAGTGATGTTGGCCAGACATACCTCGCACTGGCAGGCGCTATTCCTACAAGAGAAGATTTCGTGATTGCTGATGAGTATGCAGATCAGGTTATCAACAAGGATGATGTTGCCAATGCCGTTGTTATTACAGACGCCGATGTTTATTCTGCAGCATGTGAGACAGCAAAGACACGTTGGGAAGAAGAAATCGCTCCACTTCTTGTACAGTAATTATTTATAATCTGATTTAAGCTGAATTTTTTCAGGGGGTGCAAATCCTGCACCCCCGTTTTTCGCTTTACGTGAAGGTACCAAACAGGAGTTGAATTGAATGAAAAAGAACAGGTATATTTATTTACTGGCATTGATACCTTTCCTGGTTGTTGCGATGCTCTATGAGATCCTTCCTTTGATTACGGTTGTTCTGAAGAGCTTTCGGCCGGATGGGGGCACAGGATTTACTCTTGAAAATTATCAGACTGTTTTTTCAAAATTGCTTTATCAGAAGGCGATTATCAACAGTATTAAGATATCTTTAACATCTGCAATCGCAGGCATTATCATTGCCTTTCTCGGGGCAAGAGCTGCCCATCAGCATCAGGGGAAGATGAACAATATTTTTATGGCTATTCTGAATATGGTGTCCAATTTTGCGGGTATTCCGCTGGCCTTTGCCTATATGATCCTTCTTGGCAATGCGGGTCTGGTGGTAAGCATCGGCAGGGAGTTCGGGATAGACGCCCTGGCCAATTACAATCTGTATACGATGAATGGCATGAGCCTGATCTATATTTATTTCCAGATACCGTTATCTACCCTGCTCCTGATTCCGGCTTTTGACGGTGTACAAAAGCAATGGAAGGAAGCATGTACCCTGCTTGGCGGTACACCGGGGATCTTCTGGAGAAAGGTGGGAATTCCTGTACTGATGCCAAGTATCCTGTCTACTTTCAGTGTTTTGTTCGCCAATGCCCTGGCAGCATATGCAACAATTTATGCATTGATGATGGATAATATCGCCTTGCTGCCGGTTCAGATTGCAGGCTGTTTTACCGGTGAAGTCAGGATCCGGGCAGGCCTTGGCGGTGCGCTGTCTGTTGTTATGATGGTGATCATGGTGCTTATGATTCTGCTTACCAATGCGTTAAGCAGAAGGTTCCAGAAGGGAGGCAATAGGCGATGAAGAAGAAAAGTGCGGGTTCCATAGCCATTATGCTTCTTGTCATGATTTATCTGCTGATTCCGCTGGTGATTTCTATTATCTATTCCCTGTTCAGAAAATGGACAGGAATTATACCGGAAGGTTTCAGCCTGGGCAACTATATCTCTCTGTTTACAGATGGGAACTTTATTGCATCGGTTGGTCGATCTGTTGCCATGTGTATCATACCGATTTTACTGACCATCGTGATTGTTTTGCTCGCCTTATTTGTGACGACGATTTATTTCCCTAAACTTGAAAAATATGTGCAGATTATCTGTATGATTCCATATACGATCCAGGGAGTGATTCTCTCTGTCAGTATCCTTTCCTTATATGTGGGATCGGATTCTATTCTGAGCAATCGTCTGGTTATGCTGATGGGGGCCTACTGTATTGTGATCCTGCCGTATATTTATCAGGGTATCCGCAATGGTATGCGGGCGGTTAATATGCCGACACTGATTGAAGCGGCAGAGATGCTGGGAGCATCGAAGATCCATGCGTTTTTCAGTGTCGTTGTGCCGAATATTTTTTCAGCCATTATTGTATCGTCACTTCTGGCAGTTGGTATTATTTTTGGCGACTACGTTCTGATTCGTAATCTGGCCGGAACATCTGCTCCGAATATGCAGATTTTCCTGTATCAGACAATGAAGAGCGACAGTACAAAAGCCAGCGCCGTGTTCGTAGTGATCATGTTCGTGACCTTTGTCATCACAGCGATTGTACTGTTTTTGAAGAGTCGTGAAGCAAAAGGCAGAAGATCTAAAAAGTAAAGGAGTAATGATACATGTCCTATATTCGTTTTGAAAACATTGTAAAAAATTTTGGGAAGAATGAAGTTTTAAAGCATATAGACCTGGAAGTGGAGAAGGGGCAGCTTGTGACATTGCTCGGTCCTTCGGGATGCGGTAAGAGTACGCTGCTGCGCTGCCTGGCCGGTCTTGAAACGGTGACTTCAGGCCGAATCTATCTGGACGATAAGGATATTACCGATGTGAATCCAAAAGACCGTGATATTGGTATGGTCTTTCAGCAGTACAGTTTGTTTCCGAACATGGATGTGGCACAGAACGTGGCCTTTGGCCTGAAGCTGAAGAAAGTGCCGAAACAGGAAATCGATGAGCGTGTGAAGGAAATGGTAGATATTGTCGGACTTTCAGATCATCTGCACCATTATCCGGCAGAACTGTCCGGTGGTCAGCAGCAGCGTGCGGCTCTGGCAAGGGCCATGGTGAACAATCCAAAGGTATTGCTGCTGGATGAACCGTTGTCAGCTATTGATGCCCTGCTGCGGCATTCACTGCAGGTGGAGATCCGCAGGATCCAGAAGGAACTGAATATGACAGCCATCTTTGTTACCCATGATCAGGATGAGGCCATGGTGATGTCCGATGTGATTCATCTCATGTATAACGGCAGGATTGAGCAGTCCGCGGCACCGACGCAGATGTATACGGAACCGGTATCGAAGTTTGCGGCAACCTTCATCGGCCACTACAATATTGTGCCTATGGATGCTTTTAAAAAGCTGACAGGTGAAGAGGAAGACGGCAAAGATGTTGCGT
>JAEDGN010000163.1 GCA_016297495.1 Coprococcus sp. | reverse complement strand
CAGCAGCTTCACACGATCCATGCCTATCGCTACACTTGTCTGCTGTCCGCCATTCTCCGGCTTTTTCCTTGCCGACAGATACTGAATCATTCTCATCATCCATGCAGCAGGCAATAGAATGGGATATCTTTCCAGCCACCGGTAATTCCTCTTCATATATTCCATTCCCGGAAATAAAGAAGCCTTCAAAGATGCAGCCGTATCCTTCCTGCCACTCGTAGCTGCCGCCAGTGTCATATTGGAGCTGTGCTTCCTCTCCATCGAACTGTTCCCAAAAACACCGCTTTCAAGCAAATCAAGCAGAAGATGCTGATAATCTATCTGAATATTCCTCAAATGATCAGGATAACCGGTTTTCCCCCATGACATTCCAAGATAATCCCTGCCTATGGCTGCCAGTCCGTTCCAGAACACATCCATCCGCAGTGCCTTGAGTCTTCCTTCGATATATTGCCAGTCAATCCGTTCTCCGTAATACTCTGCCATCATCACCATATCACACAGCTGCCGTATACCAAATCCACTGTGCAGAAAATGCTTCAGGCCATGGCATATGAGATAGAATAAATGCAGCGTCGGATTCAACGTCCATATATCCACATCCTGGATCCGTTCACATATACAGCTCCGAAATACGTCTGAAAATTCTCTGTTCAGATGCCCATAGGCCCCTGATTCTTCTGAAAACAGCGAAAAATGCATCTCTATATACACTCCGCTCTGACGATTGATATAGGTTATTTCATGAGGAAGCTTCTCTGCACTGATTTTTTCTCTGACAAAACCCTCCTCCTGAAATATATGATCATACTGTGGAAAATCCTTTTTCCTGACCAGTATATCTTCATCCCCTGAAATACGATAATCCGGCCTGATATAAAGATTCCGGCAGATGATCCCTTTTACAACCAACGGTCTGAGACCGGATTCAGTGAACTTACGGTAAAGAGAAAGAAATCCATCTGTACGCTGAATCTGGAACATCACCTGTCTGACAGTATCCTTTTTCCAATGCTGCTGTAAGGGCTGCAGCTCCGGCTTCGCCAGCACCCGGTCACCCCGGATCATCTCGTACACAATCGGTGATACATGATGCACCTGTGACAAACTGTATAATTCCTGTATCTGCGTAAAATTCTCATGCAAAGAACAGGCTGCTACACCATGCATAAAAGCTTCCATAATCCTCAGCAGTTCAATCTGCACATTATTCAGTTGTTTTTGGCCCCTTTTTTCTTTACTCATCATTCTGCCCATGCCTCCAACACCTGTCCGGGACACTTTTCCAAAGTGTCCGTTTCTCTCTATTATATTTTAGCTGTCAATAATACTCAAGATATTTTTTTCTAATCCGGAACAATATCCACAGTTACAAGTTCCGGCCTGTTATTAAACCTGGGAATCAACGTGGAACTGCCAAGTCCTCTGGACAATACCAGCGTTCTTTCACCATCCTTACTGTCATACAGCCCCTCTTCACATCCCGGGAACCATCCCTGATCCGGCGCATACAAACCACCGATCACCGGCAATCGGATCTGTCCGCCATGGGCATGTCCGGAGAAAATTACATCCACCTGCCAGCTCTCCAGACTTCCATAATCCATCCAGCTGACAGGCATATGACACATTAACAGCGTCAGCTTGTCTGTATTCTGAAAGTTCTTCAAAAACTTTGTCTCCTCAGACCATAAATCTTTTCCTTCCAAATCCGGCAGGCAATAGCCATATATCCCACCCAACCGGACTGACTGTCCGCTGCATTCCAGATCTTCATAGGCAAAATCCAGCACCCTGGCTCCCGCCTCCTCAAAAACCTGCGTCAGATCCAGGCCATATCTTTGCTCATATTCTATCTCATGGTTCCCGTAAGAAAAATATACAGGAGCAATTTCAGACAATTGCTCTGTCACCAGAGAAGCTGTCTCAGATTCTGCCTCATCAAAATTCAGCATATCGCCAGTTATCAGAATTACATCCGGCCCCTGCTCTTCCACAGCCCGAATCAATTCACTATTATCCTTTCCAAAAACACTATTGTGCAGATCAGAGAGCTGCACAATACGAATAGGCATTTTTACTTTTTCAGAATGTATTTCATA
>JAEDGN010000070.1 GCA_016297495.1 Coprococcus sp. | reverse complement strand
CAGGCTGAATCACATCGGGATGTGAGGGGCAGAATATTGGCCTCCATAGCCGTACGGTTGATCAGATCCTGAATATGCATCGGTGTGTAGGCATTTGTGTTCATTCTGCTCCTCCTTATAAATTAGATCGTATTCTAACAGGTATGTTCTCGATGAATTAACCGAAAATGGTCATTGGGTTGGCTGCGAGCAGGGCGTCGATCTGTTCCTCTGTCAAACCGCGTTTTGCCAGGCCAGGAAGAACTCTCTGACCGATGTCTGTGATATTGGCCCATTTCATAGCTTCTTCCATGAATGGTGTCATGATCAGACCACGTCCGAGATTGACATTCACGGAATCATGACCAAGGAGAATCTTATTGCCATAGCCTTTGTCAACCAGTGTTTTGATGACATCCATACGCTGTTCATCTGTCGGTGTGTGGAACAGTTCACCTTCCAGACCAAAACGGTCAAGATTGACATAAACCCCCTGTTTCAGGACTCTTTCATGATAATCGATATCTGTACTGCCGCACATATGACCGATGGCGATCTTGCCCGGATCAGCACCGTTGGCAATCAGCAGTTCAGCCTGTTCCGGCCCCATGGTACCCAGTTGTGTATGTGTGATGATGACACATCCTGTTTCTTTTTGGGCACGGGCAGCAGCTTTGAAGAAGATTTCTTCAGTTGGGGTAATCTCGTTAAAACTGCTTGCCAGTTTGATAACGCCGGCTTTGATGTCTGTCCCTTCGATACCCCTGGTCAGTTCGGTTACCATCATTTCATAAATTTCTTCTTCAATATTGGCAAAGCCTCTTCTGAAGTTCCAGTAAGCGTAAGCGCTTTCTGCCTGGAAGTAATAGCCTGTGGAGCAGATAATGTTCATGCCGGTCATATCGGATATCTTTTTAAGGAAGCGAACGTTACGGCCGCATTCATTGGTTGTTGCATCAACAATTGTATTGATGCCATAAGCGCGTGCATCCTCAACGGCTTTCAGGCAGTCTCTTGTATATTCTTCCTCTTTGAAACCGCCGAGGGTTGCATCGCCCTGGAAACCGCAGAAGCCAAATAAGAAATGTTCATGCATCAGTGTACGTCCAAGTTCAGAAGCAGCAACCGGTCCTGTTACTGTATTAACGTAATTCATCATAAGAAATCCTCCTTTATAATCATATGTTCTGTATATAAGTATAGTCTAAAAAAAGACTTCACGCCAATGTTTTAGTGCATAATCATGAGAAGGATTTTGAATAGGCCTATGCGGCTTGTGAAAAGTTGGCACGGTTATTATAAAAAGGTATGATTTGTTATAATCATTTAGCATAATATTCGGACAGAAAGTGCATTTCCATTCTATGCCATAGTTTGTTAAAATAATACCATAATTAAATGTTTCCGAAAAAAGCGCGCAAAGGAAAATTTATTTTTATCAGCTGTTTTGCAACAAATTTATTATCTGCATGTTTATGCACAAAGGAGAGGAATTAAGATCATGAGTGAAAAGAAAAACGTCGATCTTAACAAAGTAAGTTATAATTTTGGTACAAAAGGCTGGACCGTTGTTGGTTTTGAAATCATTATGCTGTTCTTTATGACAGGATTAACAGTTGACGGTCTGAATACAATCGTACCTATGATGGCAGAGTATCACGGCTGGAGCCCGGATGTACTGTTATCCATTTCAACACCAGCTTCCATTATCGCATTATTTGCCTGCGTATTATGGGCTGCATTTATTGAAAAAGCCGGTCTTAAAAAGACAACAATCGCTACAATGGTTCTTGCAGGTATCAGCTTGATTGCTTATGGTAATTCCGTAAATATCGCAATGTATGCTGTATCACTTGTATGTATCGTTACATTTATCAATGCTTTTGCATGTAACTGTGGTTTTGCTATCTGTGCGAACTGGTTCCCGACCAAAAAAGGTATCGTTATGGGTATCACAACAATCGGTATGAACCTGGCAAGCGCATTGATCAACTGGATCCTGACAGGTCTGTCTGCTTCTTTCCAGATTACAGGCGCTTTATCTATTCTTGGTGGTGCGATCATTGTTCTGGCTGTTCTGGTTGGACTCTTCATTAAAGGTACACCGGAAGAAGCTGGCTGCTATCCTGATAATGACCCTGAAATCGCTGCTCTTATCAAAGCAGAAGAAGCTGAAGCTGCAAAACAGGAAAAAGTATCTTATGTTGGTGCGCTGAAGAACAAATATGTATGGATCTTCGGTGTTGGCTGTGGTTTCTTCGGTCTGGCAACAGTTGGTATTATGTCTCAGCTTGTTGGCTACTTCATGGCTGCAAGAGGTTACGAATTAACAGGCGCCCTGACAATGCTTACAATCGCTGCTGTTATTGGTATGGCTGGTTCATGGGCATGGGGTGTTGTTGACCAGAAGATTGGTACACAGAAAGCCTGTCTGATGTTTGGTATCTGGTACTTCATTGGTATCGCATTACTGATCGCACCTGCTAAACCTTGTATGTACATCGGTCTGTTTATGCTCGGCGGTGCTATCGGTGGTAATGGTAACTTCCTGCCATCTCTGGCTGCTCAGGTATTCGGCCGTAAAGACTTCAACGTATCTTACGCATGCATGAACATGATCAATGGTGTTGTAAGATCCTGCTCATTCTTTGTACTGGCTGCACTGCGTTCCGTAACAAGCGGTTATACAGTACCTTATATGGTATTTGCTGTTGTTGCTGTTATCGGTGGTATCCTGATCGTAGCTGTAAAAGAGAAGAGAGCCATCAGCTAAAGAACTGCATTTTGAATTCTCTATAAAGGAAAAGCCCTGGAAAAACTCTGGGGCTTTTTTGTTAACTTCATGGGTGATAAGTCAATTATAATCAAAAAAACATGAATTGACATAAAAATATCTTTTACTTTTTAAAGGGATGTATTATAATAGAGGCAACACATTGTAATTTTCAACAAATCAGGAGGGGTAACATGAAAAAAATTTTAGCAGTATTACTGACAGCTGTCATGGCTCTCGCTGTTGTTGCCTGTGGCGGTAAGTCCGACAATAAAACCGACACAACAGCAGGCGGTCAGACAGAGACGACAGCAGCCGGAGAAACCGCTGCCGGTGAAGCAGAGGGTGGAGCTGAAGCGGCTGATCTGAAGATCACATTGATCACCGACAAAGGTAACATTGATGACAAATCCTTTAACCAGGGCGCATGGGAGGGCGTTATCGCATTTGCAGATGCCAATGGCCTGGTTCTCGACGAAGACTACAGATATATCAAACCTGAAGAGGCATCTGATGCCGGATATCTGGCAGCTATTGATCTGGCCGTTCAGGGCGGCGCCAATGTTGTTGTAACACCTGGTTTCTTATTTGAAGTTCCGATTTACGAAGCACAGACCAGATACCCGGATGTTAAGTTCATTCTTCTGGATGGTTCACCGCATACAGCAGATTATTCAGATTTTACTACAGCTGAGAATGTGGCAAGTATCATGTACGCTGAACAGGAGTCAGGTTATCTCGCGGGTTATGCAGCTGTTAAAGACGGCATGACCAAACTGGGCTTCATGGGCGGTATGGCTGTTCCTGCAGTACAGGCATTCGGATATGGATATCTTCAGGGCGCAGAGGCTGCTGCCGCTGAGATGGGCCTTGATGATGGTGCTGTTTCTGTTATTTACCATTATACAGGCAACTTTGACGAGAATGACCAGAATAAGGCAACTGCCAAGACAATGTATCAGGAAGGTACAGAGGTTATCTTTGGATGCGGCGGTTCCGTTGGTAAGAGCGTTATGTCTGCAGCAGCAGAAGCTAACTGCAAGGTAATCGGTGTTGACGTTGACCAGAGATATGACAGTGAGACAGTTATTACATCAGCTACAAAGGGTCTGGGCGCATCCGTTGTTGCTGTTCTGGAATCCATTGCTGACGGCACTTTTGATACCTATGCCGGGAAGACAACCTATTTCAACGCAGCCAATGACGGCGTTGGCCTGCCGACAACCGTATTGGACGGTTCAAGTGACAATGCATTTGACAGATTCAGCCAGTTCACGATCGACGATTATAATGCAGTGTTTGATACACTGGTAAAAGGCGAGGTAACACCAATCAGAGAGATCGAAGTATCCAATGCTGATGGTTATGCGACAGCTGATGAGCTGGTTAGCGGTCTGGGGCTGACGAAGGTAGTTGTAACAGTCAGATAGTTGATCTGTTGTTTGGAGTTGACGGTTGATACCGCAAAGATCACGTATCATCTGTGAGACACAGACTTGGGGGAAGGTTTTCTTCCCCCTGTTTTGTATACAGTTGAAGTGGATAAGATGATGAGGATGGAAGCATGGATAATAATTATATCATTGAAATGCTCAATATAACAAAAGAGTTTCCGGGGATTATAGCCAATGATGATATCACTCTGCGGCTAAGAAAGGGCGAGATCCACGCGCTGCTGGGAGAGAACGGAGCCGGCAAATCAACCCTGATGAGTGTGCTTTTCGGCCTGTATCAGCCGGAAAAGGGTGAGATCAGAAAGAACGGAAAAACGGTTAAGATAAACAATCCGAATGATGCCAATGATCTGGGAATCGGCATGGTTCACCAGCATTTTAAGCTGGTGGAAATATTTACAGTACTTGAAAATATTATTCTGGGTGTGGAACCCAGTAAATGCGGTTTTTTACAGAAACAGGCGGCCAGAAAGAAGCTTTTGGAATTAAGTGAGCAATACAACCTGAAGGTGGATCCCGATGCTGTGATTGAGGATATTTCCGTGGGTATGCAGCAGAGAGTGGAAATCCTTAAGATGCTTTACAGGGAGAATGAGATTCTGATCTTTGATGAGCCGACGGCAGTGCTGACACCGCAGGAGATCGACGAGCTTATGAAGATCATGAGAAGCTTTGCCGATGAGGGAAAGTCGATTCTGTTTATTACCCATAAGCTCAATGAAATCATGCAGGTTGCGGACAGATGTACCGTTCTGCGGAAGGGAAAATGGGTCGGTACGGTTGATATAAAGGACACCACCAAGGAAGAGCTCTCCAGGATGATGGTTGGAAGAGATGTTAACTTTGTCGTTGAGAAAAAGCCGGCTCAACCGGGAGAGGTGATCCTTTCGGTGGAAGATATCTGTGTGCATTCCAAACTGGGGCATGGGGATGCTGTAAAGAACGTGACCTTTGATGTTCACAGCGGCGAGATTGTCTGCCTTGCTGGTATTGACGGGAACGGACAGACAGAATTTGTCCAGGCTCTGACAGGGCTTGACAGAATTCGTCAGGGAAAGATCAGTCTATGTGGTGAGGACCTTACGAAGGCATCCATCAGGAAGCGTTCCAAAGCAGGTATGAGCCATATTCCGGAGGACAGGCATAAATATGGCCTTATTCTTGATTATACACTGGAGGATAATATTGTGCTGCAGCGCTACTGGGAACCGCAGTTTCAGAAGCATGGGTTTATCAACAGGGCAGCCGTGAGAACATATGCCGAGAAGATTATCGATCAGTACGATGTAAGAAGCGGTCAGGGCCCTGTGACGATCGCCAGAAGCATGTCGGGCGGTAATCAGCAGAAGGCCATTGTGGGAAGGGAAATAGACAAGGATCATAAACTGCTGGTGGCCGTACAGCCGACGAGAGGGCTTGATGTAGGCGCCATTGAATATATACACAAACAGCTGATACAGACAAGGGACGAAGGAAAGGCTGTATTGCTGGTATCACTGGAGCTTGATGAGGTTATGAATGTCAGTGACAGGATACTGGTCATGTATGAGGGTGAGATTGTGGGGGAACTGGATCCTAAGACGACGAGTGTGCAGGAACTGGGACTGTATATGTCGGGCGCAAAGCGGAATACAGGAAAGGAGGCATGATAGAATATGGAGAAGAAGAAAAAAATCAGCTTTACACAGTCAAAGAGCTTTGACGCGATCATGGCGGCTGTGATGGCAGCTGTTCTGGGACTTATCTTCGGATTTATCGTTATGCTTATTGCCAATCCTGATAAAGCCGTGAAGGGATTTCAGACGATCCTTATTGGCGGCGCGGGCCGAATGCCGGATGTATTCTATTATGCAACGCCGATCCTTATGACCGGACTGGCCGTCGCTTTTGCCTATAAGATGGGAATGTTCAATATCGGTGCGTCAGGACAGTTCACCATGGGTATGTATATGGCCATGTATGTGGGCTTCATGGTGGATCTGCCGCCGGGGCTTCATTGCCTGGCAGCTGTTCTGGCAGGTATGATCGGAGGAATGATCTGGGGTTTCATACCGGGATTTTTCAAAGCATACCTCAATGTCAACGAGGTTATTACCTCCATTATGTTCAACTATATCGGCATGTATCTGGTGGACATGCTGGTGCAGAAGAATTCTGTTATGTATGTTTCATCGAAGACGAGGACAGATTATCTGCCGGCATCAGTTCAGCTTCCGGCGCTGGGATTTAAGAATTCAAATGTGAATATAGCGATCATCATAGCCATTATTATTGCGATTGTCTGTTTTATTGTTCTTTACAAGACGACCTTCGGTTATGAGCTGCGCGCAACGGGATTCAATAAATTCGGCGCCATGTATGCCGGTATGAACAGCAGGAAAAATATCATCCTGACTATGGTTATTGCCGGTGCCATGGCAGGACTCGGCGGCGCTTTTACCATACTTGCTCCGTCATCCATTGCGGGAAGCAGTATGACCTATGAGCCTGTTAATATCATTGCCAGTGAAGGTTTTGATGGTATTGCCGTTGCACTGCTCGGAAGCGCCCATCCGATCGGAACGATTTTTGCGGCGATATTTATCGCTTTTATCAAATGCGGCGGAACGCTGGCAAGTCTCTACGGTTTCAAGCCGGAGATCATTGATGTGGTTATTGCCATCATCATTTACTTCTCTGCATTTGCAAGTTTCATGAGCATGATTTTCAAGGAGAAGATCAGCGGTCTTTTCAGAAAGAAGAAAAAGCAGCCCGCAGAGGATGCAGGCGCATAGAAGGAGGTACGGCTTGAGATGGATGTTGTTTATTATTTAATTCAAAGTACACTCCCGCTGGGAATTCCGCTTTTGCTGGTGGCCTTCGGCGGTATGTTCAGTGAACGAAGCGGTATTATCAACCTGGCGCTTGAGGGCATCATGCTGTTCGGGGCTTTTACCGGCTGCCTGTTCGTCTATTTCTCCGGAGATGCTTCATCGAATGTGCAGATCATACTCCTTCTGGGCACGCTGGTTGCGGCTGTGGGCGGTGCGTTATACTCGGTGCTTTTGTCATTTGCGGCCATTACCATGAAGGCCGACCAGACCATTACGGGAACAGCGCTGAATATGCTGATTCCGGCTCTTGTGCTTCTGATTTGTAAAATGGCATTTAACAGTGACGGTGTGACTACAAGTGCAAGATTTTACATCAAAGAGGTTCCGGTGCTTTCACAAATACCGGTGATCGGTGATATGTTCTTTAAGAATACATACCTGACGGTCTATATCGGTCTGCTGATCATGATTGTGCTGACGATCGTATTCTACAAGACAAAATTCGGCCTCAGGCTGAGGGCCTGCGGTGAGCATCCTCAGGCAGCGGATTCTGTGGGAATCAATGTCTATAAGATGAGATATGCCGGTGTGACGATCTCCGGAATACTGGGCGGTATCGGCGGATTTTTCTATGCGGTGGGCGTCATGGATGCCAACTGTAACGGTCATACGGGTGTTGCCGGTTTTGGTTTCCTGGCTCTGGCAGTTATGATTTTCGGTCAGTGGAAACCGGAAAAGATCGTTCTTGCGGCATTGTTCTTTGCATTTATGAGGACGCTGGCTTACTCTATTCCGCTGATTCCGTTCCTGCGGGATCTGGGGATCGATACGGCATGGTACAGAATGCTGCCATATATCGTCACCATGATCGTATTGGCCTTTACGTCCAAGAACTCAAAAGCACCGAAGGCGGAGGGTGTTCCTTACGATAAGGGACAGAGGTAAAAAAAGAAGCTGCTGCATTATTTTATTAGAAGTAATGTGACAGCTTCTTTTTTATGTGTAAATGCCTGTATCACGGTATTTTTTCGGCGTGGTGCCGGTTATCCTTTTAAAGAGCCGGTTGAAATAATGGACATCGCTCATACCACACTGATGGGCAATTTCTTTAATGGGCATATCGGTGCCTAACAACATTTTCTGCGCATGTTCTATGCGGCAGCGGTTCACATACTCTGTGAGCGGCATACCTGTTTCTTTTTTAAATAAAGTGGATAAATAACTGGCATTGACATTCAGATAGCCGGAAAGGGTCCGTAGGCTTAAGTCTGCCTGAAGATCGCTGTTAACATAGGTAATGACTTTCTGCGTAAGCAGGGAATAATTTTTCAGATGGTGCTGCCTGATGAGACGGCAGTAATTCTGTATCATTTTACGCTGAAAGGTAAGACATTGATCGGGATTCGTCAATTGTTCAAGATGGCGAATCGTCTGATTGGAAAGACCATCGATATGGATGGGATGCACACCGGCTCTCTCTGCTGTTTTCCGGAGCAGTGTGTTCAGTGTGATCGTATAATTTTTGTTGTTGCGCAATTCATTGTCGAGACGGGGAAGTACAGCTTTAGACTGAAATAATGCAAGCAGATCGAGGGCTTTGGATTCATTGCCGCCGGCAACTGTGTGCAAAAGCTTATTTTCCAGTTCATAACGCTCCTCCAGAAGCCGGACATTTTCCATTGGATGGTCAGGAAGCCGGAAGTAACCGCTGTATCTCTCATACCATTCATGCCATTCATTCATCTTCATAGCACTCCTTTGGATGGGTGCTATTATTTTTTGCATTTTTCTCAGGAAAATTCGACTGAATATAGAAATAATGCAAAAACTAATAAAAATCCTCTATATAAAAAGAGATTGTTAATTAGTAAACTTGAGCCATGCAATTTTATTAAAAAGAGATTGATGGGTAAAAATGAAAAGGGAGAATGAATGATGCGTCAAGTGATTAATTTGAATGAAAACTGGAAATTTATTCAGCAGAATATCGGTTTGCCGGAGCATTTTCCGGAGGATTGGCAATCGGTTGATCTTCCCCATACCTGGAATGCGGTAGACGGCCATGACGGTCATGGCAGTTATGACCGGGGATGTTACTGGTATGCTAAAAAATTTACAACACCAAAGCAGCCGCTGGCGGGCGGACGGGTCTATGTGGAGGTTCCTGCGGCGGGCCAGCAGGCAGCGGTATATGTCAATGGTCAGCAGGCGGCTTATCATGAAGGCGGCTATTCTGCTTTTCGTGCGGATATCACCGATTTATGTAAAGAAAATGAAGAGAATCTGCTGGTGATTGCCTGCAGTAATGAATATAAAGACAGCGTATATCCTCAGTCGGCTGATTTTACCTTTTATGGCGGATTGTACCGTGGAGTCAATTTGATCAGTGTGCCGGATGTTCATTTTGATCTGGATTATTTCGGGGGTCCGGGATTGATGGTGACACCGAAACCATGCCCGGAAAATGGCGGTGCTGAATTTGAGATCGTATCCTGGGTCGTTGATGCGGATGAAAATTTTACGGTTATTTATACAGTAAGCGATGCAAAAGGGCATGAAGTGGCAGCGGCGGTCTGTCCGGCGGATGAAACGGCGGCGACTCTGTATGTGCCTGACGCGAAATTGTGGGAGATGGACAGTCCGTATCTGTATACGGTCACAGCGGCCCTTGTACGCCGCAATGAGGTCTGTGATGAGGTGACAGTCCGTGCGGGTGTCCGAAGCTTTTCATGTGATCCGGATAAGGGCTTTATCCTTAATGGCCGGGAGATTCCGCTTCGGGGAGTCAGCCGTCATCAGGATATGCTGTATAAGGGCAATGCACTCTCAAGAGAGGATCATTACAGTGATGCCCAGATGATCCGGGAGCTGGGGGCCAATTCTGTCCGCCTGGCCCATTACCAGCATTCACAGGATTTTTATGATGCCTGTGATGAGATGGGGCTGGTTGTCTGGGCGGAGATTCCATTTATCAGTGTATTTAATAAAGACCCGGAGGCCCATGAGAATTGTATCAGTCAGCTGAAGGAATTGATTATCCAGAATTACAACCATCCGTCCATCTGCTTCTGGGGTATTTCCAATGAAATCCTCATCGGTGGCATTTCAGAAAAGCTGATAGAGAATCATAAGGAGCTGAATGCGCTGGCGAAGGAACTTGATCCGACACGTCTCACTACCATTGCCCATGTATCCATGACGCCGGTGGAAAGCCCGATGCATCACATTACGGATGTTATCAGCTATAATCATTATTTTGGCTGGTATGGCGGATCTATGGCGGACAATGGTCCATGGTTCGACAATTTTCACAAGCTGCATCCGGATCTGTGTGTGGGTGTGTCTGAATATGGCTGTGAAGGTAT
>JAEDGN010000162.1 GCA_016297495.1 Coprococcus sp. | reverse complement strand
ATGATCCGGGTTATGATGAATCCCACGGTATCACAAGGGGAATCAAGGTAAAGCACGGAGACAGCAGTCAAAGCTTTAATTGGGATAACCCGTGGATCAAGCATCTTGATTATAGTGAAATCTCAGATGCAATGAAAGAAATAGGAATAAAGCCGGGTTATATTGAAACGACAACAGAGTTGACAGAAAAAGTGGCAATGTCAATAACGGGAGGCACACTTAAGAGAGAAGGGGAAGGAAAACTGGGAATTATCGGAAGTGTTCTTCCGCTTTATACACTGCAAAGGGTTAAGCTGAGCAATGCGAATGACAGCAGCCAGTCTGTCGCTCCGGAAGGAAAACTGAATCTGAGTACACTGAAAATGAGCGGTGTGGATGCAAAAGGTGGAGCTTTTTATGGATTTAATGAGGATAGAGGAAGCTGGATATTGACGGACAAAGACGGTAATAAGCTGGATACTTCCGATGTGATAAAACTTGAAGAGAATCTGAATGATAATTTCATAGTAACCGGTTTGGAAGAGGGTACTGCTTATGTGAAGTATGTTGTCGATGCGGAAGCATATCAGCTTCATTCAGATTCGGGTGATGTGATCTATGTTAAACCTTCTGATGTGACAAAAACACCACTGATAACAATTAATGTAAAAGTCGGTGCGGATCAGGAAGATGCGTCTGATGAAACTTCGACAGAGAAACAGATTGAGTCATCTGGTGAAACTTCGACTGAAGAACAGACGGAGGAGAACGTTGATATTCCTGAAATAAGTGATACAGAAAAAGAAGAATTTTTAGAAGCCCTAAAGTGTGAACCGGGAGAGTGTTCCGTGGCAAACGCAACATTACTTTTAAAGAACAGTATCGGAGCCGATATGGATCTTACAGAAAGAATGTATGTAAGTGCATTGCTTCAGGCGGCAGGGGATGAAATTGACGGTAATTCAATTCAAACAAAATATGAAGCCGATGCTCTTGTGTGGGCTGTGAAAGAAGGACTTTTTGCCGATATGGATCGTGGATATATAGGCTCACATAGCGGTATTACGGAACTTGAATTTGCGGAGATTACCTACAGAGCAGCAAAGAAATATGGTTTCGACGTGAATTACGAGGATGTTTCGGGAGAATATGCCGGATTTGAGGATCTTGATGATTTTGAGAAAGCTTCTATGAACTGGGCCATCAGCAAGGGTATACTTACCGAAGATGAGGCGGCATCTAAAGTAATAAGAACAGACAGGATAATCAGTGACAAAGAAGCTGTGGAATTCTTTGATAATAATCCGTATAGCATATAAGATATGTAAAAAAATCTAAAGTCTGAGTAATCTGAAAAAAGGGCGATAAACCGCGTATATATGCGATTTATCGCCTTTCCAAAGAATCTTGAAAATGGATTAACAACGGACTATAATAATAATGGTATATATACCAGACTTGAAAGGTGGAATGGTCAAATGGCAATTACAGATGCGAGCATGGCGGCGAAAAAACGCATTCTTGCCGTTTGCGTTAAATTGTTTTTGGAAAAGGGCTATAACCGTACCACGGTGGCGGAGATTACAAAAGCAGCCGGCGTATCAATTAGTACGTTCCAGAATATCTTCCGTGCAAAAGACGGTGTACTGAACGAGTTGGTGGAGTTTATGTTTTCCAACCAGTTCGGTGTGGCGAGAAGGCTGGCCGGAGCAGATGCTCCTCCAGTATATGTATATGCCGTGGAGACGGTATTGCAGCTTGTGCTGACTGAGAGGAACGAGAACCTGAGGGATATCTACCTCGAGGCCTACACTCAGAGTGAGGCTGCTGAGTATATTCACAAGCGCACAGCATCCGAACTGAGGAATATATTCGGTACCTATCTGCCCGGCTATTCCGAAAGCGATTTTTATGAAATGGAGCTTGGTTCAGCCGGTATCATGCGTGGGTATATGGCGCGCAAGTGCGACATGTATTTTCCGTTAGAACGCAAGCTACGCCGATTCTTGTCCATGAGTCTGCGTGCCTACTGCGTGCCGGAGGAGGAAGTGGAGGCGGCTATCCTTTTTGTAGAAAAGCTGGATATACGGACAATCTCCAATCAGGTCATGCAGGCATTGTTTAATATGCTGGCTGTACATTTTGAGTTCTCGCT
>JAEDGN010000015.1 GCA_016297495.1 Coprococcus sp. | reverse complement strand
CTTCTGCTTTTTGCCAGCTCCCATACATCATTTCTTGTTACATTGCTCATTAAAATTCATCCTCTTTCCCTTTTCATTTTCATACTATTTTAGAACAGCACAACAGAGCTGCATGCCAACATACTGCCATACACCCTATTCATACAGAAAACATGCTACCTGATGACCATCACCGGTGTCTTTCAGCTCTGGCGTTTCTTTTTTACATTTTTCCATACAGTTTGGACATCTGCCCGCCAGAGGACATCCAATCTGATCGCCAATCGGACTTGGAATATCGCCCTTCAGAACAATCCGTTCTTTCTTCTCGAACGGCGACTCCGGCGGTATGGCCGACAGCAATGCCTTTGTATACGGATGCAGCGGATTTTCATAAATAGCATCTGCAGCACAAAGTTCGACGATCCTTCCAAGATACATAATGGCGATTCTGTCACTGACATGTTTAATAACACCCAAATCATGGGAAATAAATATATAGGTCAGATTATGTTCTTTCTGCAGGCGATTAAACAGGTTCAATACCTGAGCCTGAATAGAAACATCCAATGCAGATACAGGTTCATCACATATAATAACCTTCGGATTCATGGACAATGCTCTGGCAACATTGATACGCTGGCGCTGGCCGCCTGAGAATTCATGAGGGAACCGGTGAACATGCTGAATGTCCAGTCCAACCTCACGCATCAGTTCAAGTACTCTTTTCTCGCGTTCATCTTTATTCGAAATCAGATTATGTACAATCAGCGGTTCTTCAATCAGCTTGCCGGCTGTTTTTCTCGGATCCAGAGATGAATAGGGATCCTGGAAGACCATTTGAATATCCTTCTTGATTTTTTTCAGTTCCTGTCCTTTCAAAGAAAAAAGATCTTTCCCCTCAAAAGTAACCGATCCGGAGGTCGCTTTATGAAGCTGTATAATAGTACGGCCAAATGTAGATTTACCACATCCTGATTCACCGATAACCCCCAGTGTCTCGCCCTCATAAACATCCACTGAAACGTCATTCAATGCATGGAGAATCTGAGGTTTCTCGCCAAGTTTTTTGCTCTTGATCTCAAATTCCTTGGTCAGATGCTCGATTTTCAATAAAACCTTTTTATCATCACTCATCTTTTAGCCCCTCTCCCTTCTCCAGTTTATTCTCCAGATTCTGTCTGTGGCAGGCAACCAGATGTCCCGGCTCCACCTCCACCAGAGGCGGTACGGACTGCGTGCAAACTTCTGTTACATATGGACATCTGTTATAAAAATTACAGCATTTGCCCGTCAGACGCAGATCCGGAGGTGTACCAGGAATAGCTGTCAGTTCACCCTTTGACTCATCTGTCAGCTTTGGCATGGAATCCAGAAGTCCCCAGGTATATGGGTGCTTCGGATTACTGTAAAGGGTCTTTGTATCAGTAAATTCAACAGTATTACCCGCATACATGACCATTACCTTATCACACATTTCCCAGACAACACCCAGATTATGTGTAATCAGAAGAATGGCCGTATCCATTTCCTTCTGAAGCTCTTTCAGAAGTTCAAGAACCTGAGCCTGAACGGTCACATCCAGTGCTGTTGTCGGCTCATCGGCAATAATCAGTTTTGGTTTACAACAAACAGCCATGGCAATGATAACACGCTGGCACATACCGCCGGATAATTCATAAGGATAAGAATTCATACGTTTTTCCGGTTCAGGAATACCAACCTTATTCAGAGCTTCGACAGCCATCTTCCATGCCTCATCCCTGGTTACGGTCTGATGAGCCATGATCATCTCCGTCATCTGATTGCCGATTTTAAATACCGGATCCAGAGATGTCATAGGATCCTGGAAAATAACCGCAATATCTTTTCCTCTAAAATCCAGCAGATCCTTTTTACTGAGGGCAAGAACATCTCTCCCCTCAAAATCAATACCACCACCGACAATCTTCCCTGTACGCGGAGGCAGCAAACGGATAATAGAATTGGATGTCACACTTTTGCCGGAACCGGACTCTCCCACTATTCCCATGGTCTCTCCCTTGGCAATATTAAAGCTGACCCCATCTACTGCCTTGGCGACACCGCTGGCGGTAAAAAAATATGTCTTCAGATCTTTTACCGTAAGTATATTCTCACTCATTGTATCACCTCGATCATTCGTATTGTGCTTTCATTTCATCGAAAGCCTTACGTACTGCTTCCAAAAGAGACGGATCCTGAAGGATGTCCACAGCCGTCATCGCCATGCCTTTGGATGCTGCCGCTATAGCCCGATGTCCATCCGGACTGCCTGCAGCCTCTTCAAATTCCGGTGTATGCACTCTGATATCAGGTCTGACATGGATATATGCCTGTATACCCGGCAGAGCGTGCGTCACATTCCCCATATCCGTACAGCCGATTCCCTGATCTTTTGATCGCGGACATACCGTCTCGCCAAGAATCGTAAAGTTCTCTGCCAATATATTTTCAAGAACAGGATTATTTCTGATATCCTCATAGGACAGATCCATCATCTCATATTCGAAACGCGTCCCTGTAATCTCAGCCACATTTTCGCAGATTTTAATAAAACGATGAAATAAATCCCATTTGTATTTCATGCTGAAAGACCGGATCGTAAATTCCGCCGAACAATGATCCGGTATAAAAATCGCCCAGTCACCGCCATCACGAATAATACCGAAAATCTTGCCCCTGTCTGCCAGTTCCAGCCGCATGGCATTGATAATATTAAATAATTCCAAAACAGGCGTCAGAGCACTGACCCCTTCCTCCGGCCATGTGGCCGCATGGGATTTCTTCCCGTAATAATGAACACGGATATCTGTTTTCGAATAAGAAATATCATTCACACAGGTGTCTTCCGATGCATGGGTCAGCATGGCAAAATCAATACCTTCAAAAGCGCCATTCTCCAGCATGGTGATCTTACCGCCGCCGCCTTCTTCTGCCGGTGTGCCAAGAATCGTTATCCTGCCGCCCAAATCATCTATGACTGATTTCAGGGCAATACCTGCACCACAGGCAATGGCGCACATCAGATTATGTCCGCAGGCATGTCCCATACCCGGAAAGGCATCAAATTCTCCGACATAACCAACATTTGGCCCTGGTTTCCCGCTGTCATAGACAGCTCTGACACTTGTCTCAATGCCTCCCACACCATTTTCCACTTCAAAACCATATTTGCGAAGCAGATCAGACATGGCCGCGCACGCTTTAAATTCATGAAAACTGTACTCCGGATTGTTCCAGAGATAATCTGACAATCCGGTCAGATCAGACAGAACTTCATCAATCCTGTCCTGCACAACCTTTTTATAATCCTTCGTATTCATCTTCCGATACACTCCTACTGTTTCATCTTTGGATCCAGTACATCACGAACACCATCACCAAGAAGGTTAAATCCAAGTACTGTAATCAGAATGAAAATACCTGATATCGTCGCAACAAAAGGTGCCGTCATCAGGCTGCTCTTACCTTCACGCAGAATGCTGCCCCATGATGCGGTCGGAGCCGGAATACCAAGACCAAGGAAACTCAAAGCTGCTTCAGAGATAATGGCGCTGGCCACATTCAATGTTGCATACACAATAATTGGAGAGATTGCATTCGGAAGAATATGTGTAAACAAAAGTCTTACATTAGACACACCTATAACACGACAGGCATTACAGTATTCTTCATTCTTGACAATATGCACTTCACCTCGAACCACTCGGGCAAAACTTGGAATATTACCAATACCGATGGCAATGATAACGTTGATCAGTCCCTCACCCAGTACAGTCATCAGAATAATGGAAAGCAGAACAAACGGGAAAGCCAGAAAACCATCCATAATACGCATGATCACAGAATCCACAATACCGCCCATATAGCCTGCTATAAGTCCCAGCAGAACACCGACAAATCCACCTACAAAGGTACCGCCAACAGCAACAATCAAAGATATTCTGGCTCCATAGATAATACGGGACAGAAGATCACGGCCAAACTGATCCGTACCAAAAAGATGACCTTCCGAAAAAGGTTTGATAAATGAATCCAGCGGATGGATCTCATTTGGATCATAAGGCGCAAGAAAAGGAGCAAAAACAGCAATAAATACCATAACGACAACAATAACCAGACCAATCATGGCCGTTTTATTTCGTTTTAATTTATTCCATACATTATTAGCGCGGCGCTCTTTCTTCAGCATCTGAGCCTGAGCATCCATTCCCAGTGCATCGCCTGCCGCCATATTTTTTGCATCTGCCATTTAATTACCTCCCTTCGAATCATAGCTGACACGCGGGTTGATGAGCATATAGACAATATCAACCAGCAGATTAACAATAACAAAGACAACGGCTATAAAAAGAACCGTTCCCTGAATCAGCATATAATCACGGTTATCAATGGCCGAAACAATCATGGTTCCCATACCGGGCCATGAGAAAATACTCTCCGTCAGAATGGCACCGGTAAATGCACTGGCCAGCTGAAGTCCAAGAACTGTAACAATTGGAGGCAATGCATTCTTTAAAGCATGCTTCCAGATAATATGACTCTCTTTGATACCACGGGCACGCAGTGCTTTGATGGAATCACTATGTATAACCTCCAGCATACTGGAGCGGGTTATTCTGGCAAATGTTGCAGTCGGGATCGTTGCCAGACAGAAACAAGGCAAAATCATATGGGAGATTACATCCCATAAGCCTTTGTTCATAGAACCCATACCAAGGGCAGGCAGCCATCCAAGCTGTACAGAAAAAAGATTGACAAGCATAAGTCCCAGCCAGAAAATCGGCATGGATACACCTACCAATGCAAGAATCATAAAGATATAATCTAAAATAGAATATTGTTTTAATGCGGATAAAACACCGATACCAACGCCGATTACAATCGCTATGGCAAGACTCGTCAAAGTAATCATCAATGTGTTTGGAATTCTTTCGGCAATTAAACTCGTTACCGGACGGTTATAGACATAAGATGTACCAAAATCACCGTGGAGGACACCAATCATATAACCTGCATACTGCTCAAGTTTGCTCTTATCCAGTCCAAGCTTGATCTCCATCTCTGCTATATCCTGAGCTGAAGCCTGCGGTCCGAGAATCGTAATGGCCGGATTACCCGGAATCATTCTAGTCAGTACGAAAGTAATCGTAATAACAATGAAGAGAGTGGGAATACTCTGTAATATACGTCTGAGAATTGTCTTTAACACTTACTTAATCACACCACCATTTCATGTGTTTACCGTCCCAAAAAATCTCAAAAGATTTTTAAAAGAGAGGCGCGAACTTGCCGCGCCCCCTTTAGACATTCAATCATTATCTTAATCTGTTACCCATACATTATTCTCTTGTGTAACGATCTTAACTGTACCGTCTGCTCTCTGAATAAAGTCATGAACACGGCCATTGACACCATAAATAACATTTTCATTTGCATAGAAGAGACCTGGCAGGTCGTCTACGATCAGAGACAGTGCCTGTTTGTAGTAATCAGCACGATCAGCCTGATCAGTTGCTTCCAGAGCCTTCTGAAGGAGATCATCTACTTCTGCTTTGGAGTAATGCTGACCATTGCCGATACCGCCCCATTCATCTGTAGAGAACAGTTTGTTCAGGAAGAAATACGGATCCGGATACCATGTCCAGGACATACCATATACATTGGCATTGTTGGACATTGCAACTTCGGAGAATGTACCCCACTCAGATGCATGAATGTTCAATGTAACACCAACCTGAGCCCAGTAAGCCTGAAGAAGAACAGCCATATTCTGTCTTACTTCTGTATCACTGATATAAAGATCCAATGTCAGACCATCACCATAACCAGCTTCTGCAAGGAGCTTCTTGGCATCTTCAGGATCATAACCCGGAACCTTGCTTTCAAGACTTGCATCATAGCCCCATGAACCCGGAGGTAATGGCAGGCTTGCCTTCTGAGCTTCGCCGTACTTATAAAGAGCGGCAACCATTTCTTCAACATTAACTGCTTCAATCAATGCTTTTCTTACGTTAATATCTGCTGTTGGTCCCTGCTCCATGTTGAAGTAAAGATAAGCAACATGCAGACCTGCTGTCTCAAGAAGTGTCAGGTCAGAATTGTCTCTGACAGCCTGAACTGCTTCACCCTTCAGATCCATCGCAATATCAACTTCACCTGTCTGAAGAGCATTGACAGCCTGTGTGGAATCTGTAATAACCTTGAAGACCAGTGTATCTACATTCGGCTCTGCCATCCAGTAATCTGCATTCTTCTGAAGAACAGCCTGCTGATCAAGCTGGAAAGATTCAAGAACAAAAGGACCTGTACCAACAAGATGATTACCGAATTCATCTCCCCAGCCTTCAACCTCTTCCTTAGGAACAATAGCATTACCTGCATCAGTCAAAGCTGTCAGGAATGAAGAGTTGGCAGATTTAAGTGTACATGTTACTTCATAATCGCCTGTAACTTCTGCATTTTCCAGCATAGACAGACGATTACTGTCAGAAAGCTGACCGGAACGGTTCAGTGAGTATGCAACATCTTCTGCCGTCAGCTCACGTCCATCCTGATACTGTCCCTTATGGAACTTAACACCTTCACAGATCTTGAAGACATATGTCTTACCATCCTCGGATGCTGTCCACTCTGTTGCCAGACAAGGTACATATTCGGACAGATCACTGTTGTACTCGATCAGAGTATCACAAACTTCTTTAATGATCTGGCTTTCATAAGTACCGCTGTAATGAATTGGATCCAGTTTGCTAGGTGACGCTGATAATGAGATAGTCAGTGTTCCGCCTTTAACAGGATCGCCTTCAGCGACTGTCTCGCCGGCTGCTTCTGATTCAGATGCAGATGCTGCCTGTGTCTCCGGTGCAGATGTTTCTTTTGCTGAAGAACCGCCACAGGCTGCAAGAGAAGCACACATAGATGCAGCAAGCATAAGTGCTAAAACTCTTTTTTTCATTTTTCTTCCTCCTCGTAAAAAAATATATAACTACTGATGTTCTTCCAGCCGACGCATGGCTGATACTGCATAAACAGCAGTCATCTTATGCAGCGCTCCCTCATCGAAAGTGACTCTGCTGTCATGAACACCATAATTATACCCATTACCATTTAACGAACAAAACGGCAATCCAGTCTCTTCCTTCATCGGAAGTGCATCCATATCGCCGCGAATCAAAAATATTCTACTCCATATTCTTTTCAATATTTCATCTCATCGTTACTATTCTGTATTATACTATTCATAACAAAATTCTGCAAGTGATTTTGCATACTTATTCAAAAAATTTATCGATACCACACTTTAAACCGATAAAAAACATTAAAAGAACATGAAAGATATTGACCCCTGTCATATTTTGCTATAAACTGAAGATATTGCGAAAAAAATTATCAGGAGGTCAAATCATGTTATTAAGACAGGTTTTAGAATTATTTGAGCTGCTTGACACACCTGCTGCCAATGGCACAACCATCACGGAACTTTTTAAAGAACGGGGAGCTGCAGCAACCACAGTGGAAAATGTAAAGGGTGAAGAAGGAGATACTGATTGTGTAACGATCCTGATCAAAGGCAGCGAGGGCAAATCCTCCGGCGGTTCGGCCCCTACACTTGGCATCATCGGCCGTCTTGGCGGTCTTGGTGCCAGACCTGAGGTTACAGGCTTTGTATCCGATGGTGACGGTGCTCTGGCTGCATTATCTGCAGGATTAAAGCTGGCTGAGATGAATAAAAACGGAGATATCCTGAAGGGTGATGTCCTCATTGCCACACATATCTGCCCGGATGCCCCGACACAGGAACATTTCCCTGTACCGTTCATGGGTTCCCCTATCGATATGACAACCAACAATGAAAAGGAAGTCCTTCCGGAAATGGACGCTATCCTCTCCATTGACACAACAAAGGGCAACCGTGTCATCAATGTCAATGGCTTTGCTCTGTCACCGACCATCAAAGAAGGGTATATTCTTGAAATAAGCAATGATCTGATGGACGTTATGACCCGTGTTACCGGCAAACTTCCGGCTATTTTCCCGGTTTCCCAGCAGGATATTACACCATATGGCAATGATCTTCATCATCTGAACAGCATCCTGCAGCCTGCCACCGCTACCAATGCACCGGTTGTTGGTGTAGCCATTACCACCGAACAGCCTGTTGCCGGATGTGCGACAGGCGCAAGCCATTTTCAGGATGTGGAATCCGCTGCAAGATTTGCTGTAGAAGTTGCAAAAGGTTATGGCGATGGCATGATCTCCTTCTATGATGAAAAAGAATACAATCATCTCCTTGAATTATATGGACCGATGAACATCTTCCAGACTTTCGGTAAATAATATGAAGCAGATAAAAATAGGTGCAATTACGATCGGACAGGCTCCCCGTACAGATATTACCCGGGATATTCTGCCCCTTCTGCCGGATTATATGACTCTAATAGAATACGGTGCACTGGATGACATGAACTATGAGGATATAATGGCTCAATTTCATCCTGAACCAGGCGATGAAGTTCTTGTCTCCCGTATGCGTGATGGCAGACAAGCCAAATTTACAGAGAAATTTATTACACCGCTGGTACAGAAAAAAATTGATCAAGCCGAAGCAGAAGGTGTTTCTGCTATTATTCTTTTTTGTACCGGCGTGTTCCCTGAATTCCGTCATCGGGTTCTTTTCATCGAACCGCAGCCACTTTTCCACGCCATCGCTGCCAAACTTTCCTGCGGACAAAAAATCGGCATTCTGGTTCCCGAACCCGACCAGATCGAACAGGCTTACCACACATGGGGGCAAAGCGGCATTTCCATTGAGGCCACAGCTGCTTCACCTTATCTGGAGTTTGATAAAATTGTCGAAGCATCCTCTTTCTTCAAAGGAAAAAATCTGGCATTTATATGCACGGACTGCATGGGATTTACGATGGAGATGAAGCATTGCATTCAGGAAATAACGGGACTTCCGGTGCTTCTGCCAAGAACACTGGTTGTCCGTATTCTCTGTGAGCTATTCTCATAAAATGAAAAGCAGCGGATGCTGACAAACATCCTCTGCTTTTCATTTTATTTTATATTCTGCCTCTCACCAATAACATGCTATTATGATACCATATTACCAGGTTAGTACTTTAGCATATTAATTCATTATAATTGCATATTTATGCAATTACATTGACTATCTGCCTGTTATTTTGCAAGCAGCTTCAGAATCTCATTGCTTCTGGCAACAAACTTCGTCATAGCTTCTGCGCTAAGCGGGCAATGGGCAAGCAATGCCAAGTCATAGATCTGCTGACAAAACATATCAACATGCTCTCCTTCAGGATGATTAAGGACATACTGTACCAGTACATTGTTGGCATTCAGCACCAGCGTCTGCCCTTCTGTTCCCATCTGAGCCTGGCTCATACCGTACATCTTCATCATATCCTGCATACGGCGCATGTCCTCAGACAGCGTGATCATAGCGGAAGTATCTGCATTCTTCAGTTTTTCCACCTTCACATCCAGCTCTTCTACACCCAATGCTTTCTTGAAGATATCTGTCAGTTTTGTCTGATTTTCTTCCAATACCTTCTTCTCATCTTCACTGGATTCCTCCTTGAAGACTTCTGCCAGATCTGTATCAATACGTCTGAACTTCAGATTCATATCCTTCATAGCTTCTTCCAGACGGGAAATAAATGGCTGGTCGATCGGATTCTTCAGAATAACGGCATTCAGTCCCTGTTCTTTGAACATATTGATATACTGTGACTGCTGCAATTCATCTGTCACATAGAATACCTGATTCTCGTGCTTCTCCTTTGCACCATCCAGATAATCTGTCAGGGAAACATATTTGCCATCAAGATCCTTATAAATAATGTAATCCTTCATCTTGTCATTAAACTTATCATCCTTGATACAGCCAAACTTGATGAACGGATTGATATCATCCCAGTACTTCTCATAGCTCTCACGGTCTGTCTTGCACATACCAGACAGCTTGTCAGCTACCTTCTTGGTAATATAGTCTGAAATCTTCTTCACAAATCCATCGTTCTGCAGAGCTGATCTTGATACGTTCAGAGGCAGATCCGGGCAATCGATAACACCCTTTAAGAGCATCAGGAACTCAGGAATAACTTCCTTGATATTATCAGCAATAAATACCTGATTATTGTACAGCTTGATCGTACCTTCAATAGATTCATACTCCATATTGATCTTCGGGAAATATAAAATACCTTTCAGGTTGAAAGGATAATCCATATTCAGATGAATCCAGAACAAAGGCTCTTTATAATCATGGAAAACGCTTCTGTAGAATTCCTTGTATTCCTCTTCTGTACAGTCATTCGGATGCTTGGTCCACAGCGGATGCGTCTCATTCATCAATGAAGGACGTCTGTTGATCTTATATTTCTCCTTACGAGGAGATACAACAACAACTTCCTTCTCACCGTTCTCGTTCTCCTTCTCCTCTGTCTTCTCTTCCTCAACGATCGTCTCAGCGATCACATCATCGTCACGCAGTTCATCCTTCTCAATCGTCTGATATTCCTGCTCGCCGCCCTGTTTGCTCAGATAAATCTCCACAGGCATGAAGGAACAGTACTTGGAAATAACTTCTCTTGCACGGTATTCATTGGAGAATTCATAACTGTCCTCATTCAGATACAAAGTGATCTCAGTACCTCTGGTGGTTCTTGTGCCTTCCTTCATACTGTATTCACTCTCACCATCACATTCCCAGTATACAGGCTCTGCACCTTCCTGGTAAGATAAAGTATCAATGGTAACCTTGTCTGCAACCATGAATGCGGAATAAAATCCCAGACCAAAATGACCGATGATCTGATCTTCACTTGTCTTATCCTTGTACTTCTCAAGGAAAGCTGTCGCACCTGAGAAAGCGATCTGAGTAATATATTCCTTCACTTCATCAGCGGTCATACCGATACCATTATCAATGAACTTCAGTGTCTTCTCTTCCGGATTAACAATGACATCCACACGGAACTTCTCATCATCTTCCAGCTGATATTCACCCATAACTTCCAGCTTCTGTACCTTCGTTACAGCATCACAGCCATTGGAGATCAGCTCTCTGAAAAAAATGTCGTGGTCAGAATACAGCCACTTCTTGATAATCGGGAATAAATTCTCGCTGTTAATTGATAAATTGCCCTGTTCCTGTTTAACTTCTGACATAATCAACACTCCTTATCTTCTAAATAATCTTATAATATCCAACGCCATCTATTGGCAGTCATCTGCTTCATCTGCTAACAAGTATTGTAATACTTCAGAAAAGAAATGTCAAGAAAAAAATTAGCACTCATTTTCATTGAGTGCTAATAAGAAATTGTACAGGTTATCTAAACTTTACTTCCAGTTCCTGCAGCATATCTTTGGATACCGGAATACCCAGCAGCCTGCAGAGCATCGGAGCCACATTGAGCTGGGATATGTATTCCTGTTCAAATCGCCCCGTCTCCACTTTATCACTGAAAATATAGAGCGGAGTATCTCTCTGTGGGTGATCAGTCCCCACATGAATGCCAAGTTCGTTCATTCCATGATCTGCCGTCACCACTACCTGATAGCCATCCTGCATCCACTTCGGCAGTGCGAGAGCAAGCAGATGGCCCACCATGCTTACTGCATTACAGTATTCCGCACTTCCGGCACCTTTGATATGTCCCCATTCATCCACTGCCATGGTATGATACATGATAAAATCCGGCTGATAAGTATTGCGCAGATATTCACCTTCGGCAAATACGTGGGAATCCGGATATGTATCCTCCCAGTAATAAAAGCCATGATCAATATACCCGTCGCTGTTCAGCTGTACCCTGTCTGTGAGATGATCAAAGGGTGCATGGTTGTAGAGCTCACTCATCCACGAATAAGCCGCGGCTGCTGTCACACCGCCTGCTTTTTTACATAATGAAAACACGCTGTCATACGGCAGTTTAAATCCCGCTTCATTACAGGTAATACCATGCTTATATACAGGCAGCCCTGTCAATAGCGTTGCATACATCGGCTTTGACAGAGAAGGCAATTCTCCCAGCACTTTATATTTCGCTCCCTGTCCATAATCAATCATATGCTCCAGAAAGCCCAGATATCTGCTGGCCGCCTCATATTGACAGGCATCCAGCAAAACAAATATCACTTTTTTCATGTTGTACCTCTTCCCTGATATTGTCATCACTCATCCGGGCATTTTGCCCCCATCATTCAGCCGCTACAGATATACCATTCTGCTTCATAAACTGCCTGGCCGTATCATCCCATAGATGATCCAGAGTTTTATCCATCACAAATGTCTTATAAGACAACCCTGTTATACAGACCAGCTTCTTTTCCTGATAACGGATATTCAGATATAATCCGCCAAGCTGATCCTTCAGACCCGCCAGATGATATTTATTCAGCAGCCAATCTGTATTGGCATCCGACAGCTGCAGAACGAACCGGAAAGACACAGGCAGCTTCTTTCCCTTCATCAGAAGAAAAGCCACCGGTTTAACTTCCGACCACAGACTCCACCGTCTGTTCTGCAGCATCTCGGTCTCATCGCTTGTATACCAGACATCATTCAGCTCACCCTCCATTCTGAAGGTACTGAATGTCGCCACTTCCCCTTCCAGCAGATAAAACTGGTCGAAGACATTCTGTATCAGAAACTTCTTCATGAAATCCCCGACATCTGTTACTTCCAAAGCGATCACGTAATTTCCCCCATTAATTTATTGATGCATTAAATTAAACATTAATTTCTGCCTTAACACCGAGCAGCTCTTTATTGGCATCAAGGATTGGCTGAATGACATCAGCAACAAATTCTTCTACCTGCTGAGGGGCTCGTCCCACAAAATTCTCCGGCTTCATGATAGATTGAAGCTGTTCCATTGTCATATTGAATGCCGGATCTGCCGCAATGCGCTCAAGCAAATCATTTGGCTTGCCCTCTTCCTTAACAACACGTCCGGCTGCCATGGAATGCTGGCGAATCTTCTCATGCAGTTCCTGTCTGTCGCCGCCGGCCTTCACCGCATCCATCATAATATTCTCCGTTGCCATAAACGGAAGCTCACTCATCATATGCTGCTCAATAACCTTTGGATAAACAACAAGTCCATCAACAACATTCAGATAAAGATCCAGGATACCATCAATGGCAAGGAATGCCTCCGGCACGCTGAGGCGCTTATTGGCTGAATCATCCAATGTTCTCTCAAACCACTGCGTTGCAGCTGTAATAGCCGGGTTCAGCACATCCACCATCACATATCTGGACAGGGATGCAATACGCTCGCTTCTCATAGGATTTCTCTTGTAAGCCATGGCCGAAGAGCCGATCTGGCTTTTTTCAAACGGCTCCTCAATTTCCTTCAGATGCTGGAGGAGACGAATATCATTGGAGAACTTATGGGCACTCTGTGCTATACCGCTCAATACATTCAGCACACGTGTATCCAGCTTTCTTGAATAGGTCTGTCCGGATACAGGGAAACATGCATCAAATCCCATCTTCTCTGCAATTCTTCTGTCAGCCTCTTTACATTTTTCATGATCACCATCAAAAAGTTCCAGAAAGCTTGCCTGAGTACCGGTTGTCCCCTTGGAACCCAGAAGCTTCAGCTGAGAAATGATATAATTGACATCGTCAAGATCCATGGTCAGTTCATTCAGCCACAGAGCCGCACGTTTGCCCACTGTTGTAGGCTGTGCCGGCTGGAAATGGGTAAAAGCCAATGTCGGAAGATCCTTATATTTCATGGCAAAATCAGCCAGTTCAGCAATTACATTAATCAGCTTCTTCCTGACAACATAAAGTGCTTCTCTCATGATAATGACGTCTGTATTGTCCCCAACATAGCAGGATGTAGCTCCCAGATGAATAATGCCCTTTGCCTTCGGACACTGCTGTCCATAAGCGTATACATGAGACATAACATCATGGCGTACTTCTTTTTCACGCTTCCTGGCTACTTCATAATTGATATCATCCTTTGCAGCCTTCAGCTCTGCAATCTGTTCATCTGTGATATCCAGACCCAGTTCCTTCTCTGTCTCTGCCAGAGCGATCCATAGCCTTCTCCATGTTTTAAACTTCATATCCGGTGAAAAAATGTACTGCATTTCCTTACTTGCATATCGTTCAGAAAGCGGGCTTTGATATTTATCATTGCTCATAATTGTATCTCTCCTTTATATAAATTTTATCTCCAACCATCCTCAAAACCAGATGGTTATATTCACTACCTGCGCATCAGCGCAATACTTATTATACCATTAATAGATATTCCTGACCACCTTTTATTTTATATCGTAAAGGGGCTTTTGCATTGATCCAACACAAAAGCCCCCTTTCTGTCTATGTCCACATATGTACTTACAGTTCCATATCCCCACGGATATCCCTTGTCGGAGGATCCACCGGATAGTTGCCCGTAAAACAGGCATCGCAATAATCCAGACCACCTACCATCTCATTCATGCGGTTACAGTCCAGATAACCCAGAGTGTCAGCCCCCAGCAAATCCCGTATCTCGTCAATGGTATGATGATTGGCGATCAGCTGATCACCACTTGGAATATCCGTACCAAAATAACATGGAAATCTGAACGGAGGAGAGCTGATCATAACATGAACTTCCGTCGCCCCTGCATTTCTCAGCATGGTCACAATATTTGCACTGGTGGTACCACGGACAATAGAATCATCCACCATGATAATCCGTTTGCCCTTCACATTTTCTTTCAAAACATTCAGTTTAATCTTAACACTCTGCTCACGCATACTCTGCTTTGGCTTAATAAATGTCCGGCCCACATAATTATTTTTGACAAAGGCCTGTCCGTAAGGAATGCCGGATTCCAGAGCATATCCCATGGCTGCCGCATTGCCGGATTCCGGTACACCCACAACCATATCTGCCTCCACAGGATGACTCTGGGCCAATATCCGTCCAGCCATGATTCTTGACCCAAAAACAGACACATCATCGATCACACTGTCAGGCCTTGCAAAATAAATATATTCAAATATACATCTGGCCGGTTTCACGAGATTACAGTACTGACGATTGGATTTTATACCATTTTCTGTAATAGTGATGATCTCACCCGGTTCCAGGTCGCGTATGAACTCTGCGCCCACCGTATCCAGCGCACAGGTTTCGGAAGCCACTACATAAGTATCATCTTTCCGACCAAGACAGAGCGGTTTAAACCCAAAAGGATCTCTGGCTGCCGTAATTTTTCTCGGACTCATGACCAGAAGAGAATAAGCGCCTTTAATATAGGCCATGGCTTTTGCTACAGCTTCCTCAACGGAACGGCTGGCCACACGTTCCTTTGCCACCAGATAGGCAATAACCTCTGAGTCAATGGTCGTCTGAAAAATAGCACCGTTTTTTTCAAGTTCTTCTCTCAGATCCACGGCATTGACCAGATTACCATTATGAACAATTGCCAATGTACCTTTTACATATTTGGTAACCAGTGGCTGCGCATTAGCCCGAACACTGCTGCCCGCTGTCGAATAACGCACATGACCAACGGCAATATCCCCATGAAGTTTATCCAGATTCTCCGGTGTGAACACCTCACTGACCAGACCCATATCCTTATAATACCGGATATCCCTGTTTTCACTGACCGCTATGCCGCAGCTCTCCTGGCCGCGGTGCTGTAAAGAAAACAATCCATAATATACCCAGCTGGCTATGTCCTCACCTTTTATATTGTATGCACCAAACACACCACACTCTTCATGAAGTTCATCTTTAATATCGGTACCGCATTCCATACGGCCCATATCCTGAAGCTGCTTTTCCACGATTACCCTCCTGAGCCAATGTTTTATGCCAGACCGATCCTTCTGTAAATCTCCTCATAGGCTTCTTCTACACGACCGAGATCTCTTCTGAAACGGTCTTTGTCCAGCTTCTCATGGGTCTCGCTGTCCCAGAAACGGCAGGTATCCGGTGAAATCTCATCTGCCAGAATAATCTGACCTTTGTAACGTCCGAATTCCACCTTAAAGTCAATAAGATCCACTTTTATTCCTTTAAAATATTCAACCAGTATATCATTAATCTTGAAAACAAGTTCTGTAATTGTATTGATTTCTTCTCTTGTGGCTGCACCAATGGCAACGGCATAATAATCATTGATCATAGGATCGCCCAGATCATCGTTTTTATAAGAAAATTCCAGTGTCGGGCTGAGCAGTCTGAAGCCCTCTTCAATACCAAGCTTCTTGGAAAAGCTGCCGGCTGCCACATTTCTCACAATAACCTCCAGCGGTACGATTTCAACCTTTTTAACTGCTGTCTCTCTGTCGCTGAGTTCTTCCACATAGTGGGTCGGAATTCCCTTTTCCTCTAACATTCTGAAAATGTGATTGGTCATACGGTTATTAACAACACCTTTTCCTACAATCGTTCCCTTTTTGATACCATTGAAAGCTGTTGCATCATCTTTGTAATCAACAATTAACACGTCTGCATCTTCTGTTGTATAAACCTTTTTAGCCTTGCCTTCGTACAATAATTCTTTCTTTTCCATGATTGCCTCCATCCCCTGCATCTTCCGCATTGTAATTCATCTTCTTATAAGTAATACTTATAAACAATTATAAGCAACGTCCAGAGTATGATGCTGAAAATCCGTACACGCTCTGCATTCGCCCCTATTTTAACGCATATATATCGTTTTATCAATAGAATTTTCTTATTTGAATTTAGAAAAAAAGCCTGTTTTTTGTATAAAAATCAGCACTTTGACTTTTTATAAATAGTGCTTATAAAACAGGCTTTCTTTTCTAATGTGACAATCTTCTCAATATTTCATCTACCTGATCGGCATCAATGGTACCCCATCCTTTTCCTATGCTGTTGTTATCGATCCAGCGGTGATGCTCCCGTACAATTTCCTCTTCAGAAACATCAAGGTGATATTCCGGAAGAACAGACTGAATCATCTGCAGATAGTCTTCCTCTTCGCAGCCAATCTCCTTCAGAAAAGAAGCTGTCAGTCCCGGTACCACTTTTTTATTATGGCAGTAAAATGCCGGAAGAAATACCGCACATGCCACACCATGAGGTATACCATGCTGCTCTGTCAGCAAATAACCAACCGCATGCGGCATGGCTGTTCCTGTAATATTTATGGCCAGACCGCCATAAATGGAAGCATTATAAAGCACTTCCCGGTCCTCATAAGTCAGATTCCCACATCCATTCTGCAGAATTTTCCTGAACTGCGTTATCAGGAGACGGATACCCCGCACGGCATACATTCTGGACAATTCATTGGCATATCTGCTGAAATAACTCTCCACACAATGAGAGAACGCATCTATAGCCGTGGAGCGAGTAAATTCCTCCGGCAATGTCAGTGTATAAGCCGGATCACCAAAAGCTATCACCGGATAACTGTCTTCATGATGAATACTCTTTTTCCGGCCATCCGGTATGGTAATCACCGCTACCTTCGTCACTTCACTCCCTGTACCTGCCGTTGTTCCTACCGCTGCAACAGGCAGAGGTTTCACCGGCCATTTCAGAGAATACAGTTCATCCTGAGTCATCCCCGGATTGGCTGCCAGAACAGCTGTACATTTTGCTGCATCCAGCGGCGAACCGCCGCCGATGCCGATGATAAAATCCGCACCGTATTCTGCAGCAAGCTTTGCTGCCTCCATGCAATCAGTCAGCCTTGGATTCTGTCCAATGATATCGCATAATTTCCACACAATGCCCTGATTTTCAAGGACTGCCGTCACATCATCCAGAGCACCACAGGCCTTTGCCGAATGTCTGCCCGTCAGAATCAGACATTTCTTCCCCAGCTTCGCCAGTTCATTTCCCGATGCCGTCACACATCCTCTTCCCGTAACCAGGCGTGTAGGCATATAAACGTTCATATTGCTAATACCCTTCATTTACTCTTCATCTTTTCTATTCACATATTCATACTGTTCCGGATAATTTCTCATATTCTCTTTTTCCCGGTCCTCTTCACTCATGTAATTTACAAAAATACTCTCCAGTATGACACTGTCCAGAATTGCAGCTATGGCAGGAGCCAGAATAAACGCAATGCCCATTAGATAAATACTGAGTACTGCCAGTGCAGCCACTATCAAAAGCAGCAGCGTCTTTGGAAGATGCCGCAGAGCCATCAACCCACTGTTGAACAGAATATGTTTCACATCCTGAATGAATCTCGCTGTGTAGGCCAACGCATAAAACAGTATAGCCGTCACCATCACCATACCAATAAGAAATGTATACTGCAGGGTATTGGCAACTGTACCTCCAATTGTCCCCATGACCTTGATATCTATACAGAAAATGATCATAAGAATCACATACAGAATCCAGATAATCGTTGACTGTTTAAAATTGGATTTAAAACTGCCCCAGAATTCCCGCCATATATAGCCTCTGTGATGTCTGATTACCTTTGTTACTGTATAATAGAGTGCTGTCGTCGATGCCCCCGCCGTCACCACCGGCAGTGAAAATATGAGCCACAGGATACTTACCCATGCCAGATCAACCAGCTGATCAAGCGCACCAAAAACCGGATTGTCCGATGAAAAAAATCTGCTCATTCTTCTTCCCGCTTTCTTTTTTATTGATTTAAAATCTCTGCAAGGATCTTATTGACCATACCCGGATCTGCTTTACCCTTCATGGCCTTCATGGTCTGCCCCACCAGGAAACCGATGGCTTTTTTCTTGCCCGCCCTATAATCAGCTACTGACTGCGGATTGGCTGCAACGATTCCCTCTATGGTACTTCTCAGAACACCATCGTCCGCTTCGATTTTCAGGCCATTTTCCTCCACATAGATCTCCGGATCAATATTGTCTGTAAATATTTTTTCAAATACTTCCTTAGCCACCGGACGATTGATGGCACCTCCATCCACCAGACCAATGAGCTTCGCCAGGTTCTCCGGAGAAAACTTCAAATCTTCCGGATCCATTTCATTGACCTTCAGCAAACGCATCGTCTCCACCATGAGCCAGTTGGATACTTCCTTCGGTTTATGGCAGATGGCAACAGTCGTTTCAAATATATCCGCCAGCTTCTTTGATGCTGTGAGTATCTGCGCGTCATATTCCGGCAGCTCATATTCAGTTACATAACGGGTACATTTCTCATCTCGAAGCTCCGGCTGAGCAGCTCTCACCCTTACCAGCCACGCATCACTGATAGATACCGGCGGCAGATCAGGATCAGGAAAATAACGATAATCCTGCGCATCCTCTTTGGAACGCATAGCATAGCTTGCACATTTATTGTCATCCCATCTTCTCGTCTCCTGAATGACTGCCTTACCATCCTCCAGCAATTCGATCTGACGGTTTTTCTCCCCTTCGATGGCTCTTGCAATGGCCTTAAAAGAGTTCATATTCTTCATCTCCGTACGGGTGCCCAGCTTCTCGCTGCCCACTTCACGGACCGACAGATTGATATCCGCCCTCAGAGATCCCTCCTGCATCTTGCAGTCCGATACACCAAGATACTGCAGGATCAGACGCAGTTTTTCAAGATAGGCAATAACCTCATCGGCACTGCGCATATCCGGTTCACTGACGATCTCGATCAGAGGCACACCGCAGCGGTTATAATCCACAATGGTACAGTCCTCCCATTCATCGTGGATCAGCTTACCCGCATCTTCTTCCATATGAATCTCATGAATACCCACACTCTTTTTCACACCATCCACTTCAATGTCCACATGACCATTGCGGCAAATCGGCAGGTAAAGCTGGGAAATCTGATAGGCCTTCGGCAGATCGGGATAAAAATAGTTCTTCCTGTCAAATTTGCAGTGCTGTGTAATATCACAATTCAAAGCAATTCCTGCTGCCAGAGCATATTCCACCACCTGTTTATTCAATACCGGCAATGTTCCCGGCATACCCGCACAGACCGGGCAGACATGGGTATTGGGTTCTCCCCCAAATTCAGTGGTACAGCCGCAGAAAATCTTTGTCTTTGTAGCCAGCTCACAGTGGACTTCCAGACCAATGACTGTTTCGTATTCTCTCATGCCTGTTCCCCTCCTTTCACACATGCAGGGCGTTCGTAATTCCTTGTCTGCTCAAATGCGTAAGCAGCACGAATCAAAATTTTCTCGGAAAATGCCTGTCCGATCATCTGAACACCGATCGGCAGTCCCTGACTGTCAATACCGCAAGGAAGGCTGATACCAGGTAAACCGGCCAGATTGACAGATACTGTATAAATATCACCCAGATACATTTTCAGCGGATCAGAAAGATTCTCACCCATCTTCAATGCAGTAGTCGGAGCCGTCGGTCCGAGAATAATATCATATTTTTCAAATGCCTCATCAAATCCCTTCTTAATCAGTGCCTTCACCTGAAGCGCTTTGATATAGTAGGCATCATAATAACCGGAACTCAGGACAAAGGCACCGATCATCATACGCCGCTTGACCTCCATGCCAAATCCCTCATCCCTCGTCTTCTTATAGACATCCTGCAGATCCTCAAAATCCGGTGTCCTGTATCCGTATTTCACCCCATCAAATCTCGACAGATTGGAGCTGGCCTCTGCAGAAGCAATAACATAATAAGCCGGTATGGCATAATCCACCATATCCATGTCAAACATTTCCACACTGGCGCCTTTTGCTTCCAGAGTTTTTGCTGCAGCCAGAACGGCTTCCTTTACTTCCGGGTCCAGACCTTCGCCCAGATACCCCTTCGGAATACCGATACGAAGCCCCTTCACATCATCCACCAGGGCCTCAGTAAAATGGTAATCCTCCATCTGAACACTGGTACTGTCTTTGGCATCATAAGCAGCAATCGTTTCAAGAACAGCCGCACAGTCAGATACATTTCTGGCAATCGGCCCAATCTGATCCAGGGATGACGCATAGGCAATCAAGCCATACCGGGATACGCTTCCATAGGTCGGTTTGATACCTGTCACACCACAGAAAGAGCTTGGCTGTCGAATAGATCCGCCCGTATCGGAGCCAAGGGCATACCAGGCTTCCTCTGCAGCAACAGCAGCAGCCGCACCGCCTGATGAGCCCCCCGGCACACGGTCCGTATCCCACGGATTCTTCGTTGGTCCATAGTAGGATGTTTCTGTGGTACTTCCCATGGCAAATTCATCCATATTGACCTTACCGATGACGACTGCGCCGGCAGCTTCCAGTCTCTCTATAACCGTCGCGTCATAAGGCGGCAGAAAATTACTCATAATTTTGGAGCTGCAGCTGGTCAGCACACCTTTTGTACATATATTGTCCTTGATTGCCACCGGCACACCGGCCAGCGGTGAATCATCCAGCTCACCGGCATCGATCTTCTTCTGAACAATTGCCGCCCGTTTAAGAGCTTCCTCCTCCATCACCGTCACATAGCAGTTATAAACCGAATCACGCGCTTTTATTTTATCAAGCTGGGCCCGGACAGCTTCCTCAACTGTCACCTCACCGGCTTTGATCTTCTTCCCCAGTTCAAGGGCAGATAATGATGTAATATCCATATATTCTCTCCTATTCTACCGTTCTCGGCACCTTGAAACCGCCGTCCTTCTCCTCCGGCGCATTGGCCAGTATATTCTCCCTGTCCGGCCCGTTGGTCACGACATCTTCCCTGAAAACATTGTTATAGGCAAACACATGAGACATCGGCTCAATACCTGTTGTATCCAGCCGGTTCATTGTATCCACATAACCAATAATATTGCCAAGATCCACTTTTGCCCGCTCTTTCTCCTCATCGGTCAAGTCAAGCTTTGCCAGAGCGGCAACATATTCTATCGTTGCATCCGTAATCGCCATTCTTATACCTCCTGTTTGTTATTAGTCTTTATATGCTTATCTTCAGCATATCATCAAACACTTTAATACGATATACTGTTAAACATCTGCTTTAATATACGGTAAATAGTATAGCAAATAATAGAAAAATAGAGAAGAAAAATCTTCTGTTTTTTCAATATTTTATTATGCATAAAAGGCCCTCGTTTATAATGCAGATATCCATTACAACGGGGGCCGCCTTTGGCTGTTATGATTCAATTGTTTATTTTTACATACCTCCGGCTCTTTCCACCAGTCTGCGCACCTGTCTGCCTATGACCACAGCAAGTACCGTCAAAACAATGTCTTTTGGTATAAATGCCGTAAGAGAATAGATCATAATAGCACGAAGATCTCCTTCCGTCAAAAGCGCCCACTGAAGCGCACCCACACCCTCACAGATGACAAGACCGATTAATGCGAATACAATATTAACTGCCAGATTCATTCTGGAATTATCAAGCCGGGGTCTGATGCCGCATAATGCTGTCATCACTGGCCATGACAGAATATAGCCGCCGGCTGTACCGGCAATAATCTGGATACCGCCCTGAAAATTGGCAAATACCGGTGCACCCACGGCACCGATAAGAATATACACTACAACCGCTGCCAGGCCCAGCTTCCACCCCAGCACAACACCCACCAGCGCAACCGCAAACACCTGGATTGTGATCGGTACCCCTGTCGGCATCGGCAGCGAAATCTGGGACATAACCGCCAGAAAAGCGGCAAACATGCCCACCATAACCATACTCTTAACTGATATTTTTCCAGAAATTGAATGTTCCATAACATTTTCTCCCTTCAATGTACTGAAGATAGTATATCACATCGTCTTTGATTGTCAACTTCTTTAATAGCCAAGTTAACTGTTATCCCATAGACATCAGTTTCTCCTTAGTCAAAATAAAGACCCCGAAAATATGATTCGAAGCCTTTATCATTCATACATTTTCTGTTTTTTTATTCCCTGCCATCCCAGCAATAGGTACACAATTTATCAGGATCAATGCCCACAGATTCCAGCATATCATCCAGACGGTGATATTTCAGAGAAGTAAAATTCAGCTTTTCACAGATGGCATCGACCATCTTCTGGTATTTCTCAGAATCAGGATCCGCATATTCCTGCAAAATCTCCTTTGTCACTTCGCCATCCTCCAGCTCATTGATCACCTTCCGCGCGATCAATTCCATCTCTGATGTAGATCTGGAGAAATTCAGATATTTACATCCAAAAAGCAGCGGTGGACATGCCGGACGGATATGCACCTCTTTTGCACCGCTTTCGTACAGAAATTCCGTTGTTTCCCGAAGCTGGGTACCACGCACGATGGAATCATCGATCAGCAGCAGCTTTTTATCCCTGATCAGATCATGAACCGGAATCAGCTTCATATGAGCGATCAGATCACGCTTTGTCTGAATAGTCGGCATGAAAGAACGCGGCCATGTCGGTGTATATTTGATAAAAGGTCTTGAAAACGGAATCCCCGTCTCATTGGCATAGCCAACAGCATGGGCAGTTCCCGAATCCGGAACACCGGCCACAACATCCACATCCGCATTATCCCTTCTTGCCAGAAGTCTGCCGCAGTTATAACGCATCTGCTCCACATTGACCCCCTCATAGGATGCAGACGGATAGCCATAGTATACCCAGAGGAATGTACAGATCTTCATTTTATCACCAGGTGCTGCAAGGGTACGTACACTGTTCTCATCAAAAACAACTATTTCTCCAGGTCCCAGTTCACGGTCCTGCTGATAACCGAGGTTCAGGAAGGAGAAACTTTCAAAGCAGGCACATCTGGCACCATCCTTTTTTCCAAGAACCACCGGTGTGCGTCCCATTTTATCTCTGGCTGCATAGATACCCTTCGGTGTCAGAATCAGCATGGACAACGAACCATCCACTGTCTCCAACGCATATTGGATACCCTCGATCATATTATCCTTCTGATTGATCATCGCCGCCACAAGTTCTGTCGGATTGATCTCGCCATTGCTCATCTCAAAAAAATGTACACGGTCTTTCAAAATCCTGTCAACAATTTCCTTCGCATTATTAATCTTGCCGACTGTTGTAATGGCAAATGTGCCGTGATGGGAACGAACCAGATTCGGCTGAGCTTCAAAATCAGAAATACAGCCTATACCATAGTTTCCCTGTAATTCATCCAGTTCTTTGTCAAACTTTGTTCTAAAAGGTGAATTTTCTATATTATGTATCGATTTACTAAAGCCGTTTTCTCCGTAAACAGCCATACCGGCACGCCTTGTTCCCAAATGGGAATGATAATCTGTTCCGAAAAACAAATCAAAAGTACAATTTTCCTTTGATGCCACACCAAAAAAGCCGCCCATTCCTATTTCCTCCATAATTATTTATAATGGTTAATAAAACCTTTTATATAAATTGATTTTATTATAGCGGAAACTGCCAGTATTTTACAACTGTTTTGGTTAATTTACTCATTCTGATTACAGCAACTATTGATAAGTTTTTCTTATAATAAAAAGAACTGCCATTATTAATTGATTAAATAACAACAGTTCTTCTTATACAGTAATGTGTCGGTGCGCTATGCCTGTGAATAAATTTCAATCACCATCTGTGCTGTTTCCACAAGATTAGTCCCATTATTCATACTGCACTTCTGTATGTAACGATGCGCTTCCACCTCTGTCATGTTCTTCGTTTCCATCAAAAGGCTCTTGGCATGTTCCAGAAGGACTCTCTCAGCCGAAGAGCGTTCTTTCGGTTTTTCCCTGCGTTTTTTCCTCTTTCGCATGATGGTGATCTCAATAGCCTGCAATGTCGTAAACAAATCGTAGGCTTTGACCGGCATTGATACTTTAATAACATTATATTCATAAATCCGGCTGAGATTTCCCGGAGATGCCATAACCACCATCTGCCAGGTATCGGGTAAATCTGCCAGAAGATTGCTGTAAGTCATATCCTGATAACGGAATCCCGAGACAACAATGCCATCAGAACCCTCCATCTGGTCAATCGTCTGGCTGACCGTTGCGCCGCTTGTACAGACCGCCACAACCGAATGGCCGTGCCGTACCAGAAGATTACGGATATTCACCCCATCCTTCTGATTTGAAAAAACGACGATAATATTAACCACTATGTTCCACCTCCATATTGTACTCCCAGGAAGTGGTCCGCCTAAATCTTATATAAGTACTGATCTATCTCCCAACCGGTAATCTGTCTGCGATATTCATCCCATTCTGCATACTTGGCCTCGATATATTTACTGCTGGTATGAGCACCAAGAGCGTCGCAGATATATTGATCTGCTTCCATTGCTGTCACAGCATCATAAAGATTCAGCGGCAGTTCCTCGATTCCCGCTGCTGCCTTCTCTGCAGCCGTCATCTCGAAAATATTTTTATCCACATTGGCCATCGGCATCTTCTTATCTCTCAAGCCATCCAGTCCCGCTGCAAGGCAGGCGGCAAGAACAAGATACGGATTGGCAGCCGGATCCGGGCTTCGCAGTTCAATACGACGGCCTGTACCACGGGTTGCCGGAATACGTACCAGCGGGCTTCTGTTAATGGACGACCATGCAATATGAACCGGTGCTTCATATCCCGGAACAAGGCGCTTGTAGGAATTCACCAGCGGATTGGTCAAAGCCATCATTCCCTTGGCATGCTTCAAAATGCCTGCAAGAAAATAATAGGCTTCTTTGCTCAGACCATTCTTATCCTCAGAATCCCCGAAAATATTTTTCCCTTCCAGATTATTCAGAGACATATTGATATGCATGCCTGAACCCGGAACGCCATATACCGGTTTCGGCATAAAAGATGCATGCAGTCCATGACGCTTTGCGATAGACTTCACAACCAGCTTAAAAGTCACGATATTATCAGCCGTCTGAAGTGCGTCTGTATATCTGAAATCGATCTCATGCTGGGCAGGCGCCACCTCATGATGGGAAGCCTCGATTTCAAACCCCATATCCTCCAGAGTCAGAACCATATCACGGCGGGCATTCTCACCCAGATCAATCGGTCCCAGATCAAAATAACCGCCCTTTTCATGGGTCACTGTTGTCGGCATTCCATAATCATCTGTGTGGAAAAGGAAAAACTCAAGTTCCGGTCCGACATCAAAAGTATATCCCATATCTCTGGCTTCATTTAAAACCCTCTTCAGAATATATCTCGGATCCCCTTCAAAAGGTTCTCCATTCGGTCTATAGACATCACAGATCAGGCGGGCAACCTTGCCCTGCTGCGGGCGCCATGGAAAAATTTCAAATGTATCCAGATCAGGGAACAAATACATATCCGACTCCTCAATTCTGGCAAAACCTTCAATAGAAGAACCATCAAACATGCATCCATGATCCAGAACCTTCTCAATCTGGCTGGCAGTGATTGCCACATTCTTCAATGCACCAAAAATATCTGTAAACTGCAGACGGATAAATTCAACATCATTCTCCTCTACCATCTGAATAATATCCTTTTTTGTATATCTTGCCATAGCCAAGCTCCTTTAATATAGAAAATACAATCCATAAGATTACTTTAGTATTCTAAATTACTATACCAGTAATAAATGTCTATTGTCAATAGAGAGTTCTCCAAAAAAGGGGAGGGACAGGGTAGCAGGACAGGGACAGGGGACGGTTCTGTGTCCCAGGTTTCATGGGACGCAGAACCGTCCCCTGTCCCTGCCCGCCCTGCCACTCTGTCCCTGCTGCCACTGTACATTCTTTAAATTTCTGCTATATCAATTACAGACAGCGTCTCCATGTTCGCATTCTCGATACTTGTCAGCAGCGCCGCCGCTGTATCCAGAGATGTGAGGCAGGTACATCCTGTTTCAATGGCATTTCTTCGGATAAGGAAACCATCTCTGCTCTTGTCACGGCCCTGGGTCGGGGTGTCAATGACCAGATCCACCTCTCCGGCAAGAATCAGATCCAGAGCATTCGGTGAACCGGAAGAAATCTTTTTGATCTTAATAGCCGGAATGCCATTCTCAATCAGTTTATCTGCCGTGCTGCGTGTCGCATAAATCGTATAACCCAGCTTCTGAAAACGTGCTGCAATCGGCACCAGTTCATCCTTATCGGAATCCTTGACCGTACAGATCATCTTCTTTGTGCGTGGAAGATTGATGCCTGCACCAATAAATGATTTATACAGTGCTTCCTCAAAGGTCTTCGCAATACCGAGCACTTCACCGGTAGACTTCATCTCAGGTCCAAGGCTCGTTTCAGCGCCACGGAGCTTCTCAAAGGAAAATACCGGCTGCTTGATTGCAATATAATCAGCTTTCTTCTGAAGCCCCGGTTCATAACCAAGTTCACGAATCGTCTTGCCTACAATACACTTGGAAGCAATATCCACGATCGGAATGCCTGTTACCTTGCTGATATACGGAACGGTACGGCTGGAACGCGGATTTACCTCAATAACATAGACTTCTTCATTGTAGACAATAAACTGAATATTGAGCAGTCCCTTTACATGAAGACCTTTCGCCAGTTTTGCTGTATAATCTTCAATCTGTCTGATGACTTTATCGCTCAGATGCTGCGCCGGATAGACAGATATGCTGTCACCGCTGTGAATTCCGGCTCTCTCGATGTGTTCCATAATACCAGGAATCAGCACATCCTTACCATCGCAGACACCATCCACTTCCACTTCTTTACCCATCAGATATTTATCAATAAGGATCGGATGCTCCTGCACCGTCTGATTGATAATATTCATAAACTCCACAATATCACCGTCATTGACAGCAATCTGCATACCCTGCCCGCCAAGAACATAGGATGGACGGACAAGCACCGGATACCCCAGTTCATTTGCGGCCTTAAGGGCTTCTTCCGTTGTGAAGACGGTGGTGCCGGCAGGTCTTGGGATTCTGCACTTTTCAAGTATCTCATCAAACAATTCTCTGTCCTCTGCCGCATCCACGTCCTCTGCCTGAGTACCCAGAATCGGTACACCCATCTTCATAATAGCCTGTGTCAGCTTGATAGCCGTCTGACCGCCAAACTGTACAACGGCACCATCCGGATGCTCCAGACGTACAATATTTTCCACATCCTCCGGTGTCAGCGGTTCAAAATACAGTTTATCAGCGATATCGAAGTCAGTGCTGACCGTCTCGGGATTGTTATTCACAATAATGGTCTCATACCCGCACTCTGCAAAAGCCCATACACTGTGTACAGAGCAGTAATCAAACTCAATACCCTGACCGATACGAATCGGACCTGATCCAAGAACCAGCACCTTCTTACGCATCTTCTCCTCGACTTCCACCTCATTCTCACTGCCGAAGCATGAATAATAATATGGTGTCTCCGATTCAAACTCTGCTGCACAGGTATCAACCATCTTAAAAGCTGCAACAATATCGTTTCTGTAACGATAAGCCTTAACTTCTGCTTCTGACTGACCGGTAAATTCAGCAATTGCCTTATCCGGAAATTCCATACGCTTGGCTTCCTTCATCAGTTCAATGGTCATCGGCTCTGTTTTAAGTCTCTGTTCCATCTTCACAAGGGAAGCAATCTTGTCCAGGAACCAGATATCGATCTTATTAATTGCATGAATCTCTTCCAGTGTATATCCACGGCGGATTGCCTCCCCTATGCAGAAAAGGCGGCGGTCATCAATTCTATATAAATGCTCTTTCAGTTCTTCATCTGTCAGTTCATGATATTTACCATAATCCAGACTGTAAATATTCTGTTCCAGAGAACGGATCGCCTTCATCAGCGCTCCCTCAAAATTCTGGCAGATACTCATAACCTCGCCGGTGGCCTTCATCTGCGTTGTCAATGTACGTTTTGCCGTAATAAATTTATCGAAAGGCCATTTCGGAATCTTGACAACCACATAATCCAGAGCCGGTTCAAAGCTGGCATAGGTCTTGCCTGTTACAGCATTTTTAATCTCATCCAATGCATAACCAAGGGCAATCTTTGCTGCAACCTTGGCAATCGGATAACCTGTTGCTTTGGAAGCCAGTGCTGAAGAACGGGATACACGCGGGTTGACCTCAATGACACAGTATTCAAAACTGTCCGGCTTCAATGCGAACTGTACATTACAGCCACCGTGAATATCCAGTTCCTGAATAATATTCAGAGCTGAAGAACGCAGCATCTGATATTCTTTATCACCCAGCGTCTGGGATGGAGCCACAACAATACTGTCTCCGGTATGAACACCTACCGGGTCGATATTTTCCATATTACATACGGTGATGCAGTTACCATAGCTGTCACGGATTACCTCGTACTCAATTTCCTTCCATCCGCCGATATAACGTTCCACCAGCACCTGACCCACACGGCTCAGACGCAGACCATTGCTGGCAATATCATGAAGTTCCTGATAATTGTGGGCAATACCTCCGCCGCTGCCGCCCAGTGTATAGGCCGGACGGATAACCACCGGATAACCGATTCTTTCCGCGAAATCAATACATCCCTGCAGCGTTGTGCAGACTTCGCTGGCAGCGCAGGGCTCACCGATCTTCTCCATAGTCTCTTTGAAAGCCAGACGATCCTCGGCCTTCTTGATGGTCAGGGAAGAAGTACCGATCATACGGACACGATTCTGCTGAAGAAAACCGCTCTCATCCAGCTCCATGGCCAGATTCAGGGCAGCCTGCCCGCCCAGTGTAGGAAGAATACTGTCAGGCTCCTCTTTAATAATAATCTTTTTCAATACTTCCGTTGTCAGCGGCTCAATATATACTTTATCTGCAATCTGCTTATCTGTCATAATAGTGGCAGGATTGGAATTGACCAGTACAACCTCCACACCTTCCTCCTTCAGGGAACGGCAAGCCTGTGTACCGGCATAATCAAACTCTGCTGCCTGTCCGATAACGATCGGACCGGAACCGATAACCAGAACCTTCTTAATACTATTATTCTTCGGCATTTTTATTTACCTCCATCATATCTATGAACTCGTCAAAGAGGAACGCTGTATCCTGTGGCCCCGGGCAGGCTTCAGGATGGAACTGTACAGTAAACACATTCTTGCCCAGATAATGAAGTCCCTCTGTACTGGCGTCATTGGCATTGATAAAGCTGATCTCCGCAATATCCATCGGTACCGTCTTCTCTGCAACCACATAACCATGATTCTGGGAAGACATATAAACACGGCCTGTGACCATATCCTTCACCGGATGATTGGCTCCCCTGTGGCCCCATTTCATCTTACGGGTATCAGCACCATTGGCCAGCGCCATCAGCTGGTGGCCAAGACAAATGGCAAATATCGGAATATCCGTCGCATAAAGCTTCTTCAATTCTTCAATAATCGATCCGCAATCCTTCGGATCGCCCGGCCCATTGGAAAGCATAATCCCATCCGGATGGTCATTGATAATCTCCTCAGCCATTGTGTAAGCCGGATAAATCGTTACCTGACAGCCTCTGTCATTAAGAGATTTTGCAATATTTCTCTTGGCACCAAAATCCATCAGTGCAACCTTCATACCATCTCCCGGCATGACTGTTTTTTCTTTGCACGTCACACGTTTAACGGCATCAACGATTTTATAGGCACGAATCTGCGGCAGGACCTCATCCAGAACAAAATTTTCATTGGTGGTAATCATACCATTCATGGTTCCATAGCTTCTCAGTCTCTTTGTCAATGCACGGGTATCAATCCCCTGGATACCTGCAATATCGTGATCCTTTAAAAATTTGTCCAATTTGTCCTCATTACGAAAGTTGCTCGGACAATTGGAAATCTCTCTCACAATATATCCTGAAACATAAGACTCAGGATCTTCCATATCTTCATAGCACACACCATAATTTCCAATCAGAGGATAGGTCATAACGACAGACTGGCCGCAGTAGGACGGATCTGTCAATATTTCCAAATACCCTGTCATAGATGTATTAAATACAATTTCACTGATAACTTCTCTGGCAGAACCGATGCTCTCTCCTTCATAAACAGTACCATCTGCCAAAATCAGAAATGCTTTCATTCTTTCACCTGATCCTTTCTTCCAAACAACTATGCAAAAAAAAAGAGAACTTCATGTAAATGGGGAAAACAATAACATGAAACCTCTTTTTTAAGTTAATAAATATAAGCAAGAATTGGAAAAATCTGTATAAATATTCAACCACGTGTAACTGGTCTGCTTCCACAACATAGACTCCTCAACTCCTGTCTTTTTCTAATACGAGGCCTAAAAACCCCTTAATCCCGTGTTATTTTGACACCGAATTTTAAACTGCATGAAGTATAACATAGATTGAATGCAAATTCAACCTAAATAAAAATGTATGTATCAGAAAATTTTTGTATGTATAATTTTGCATAAAATGCCATTTGCGTGACGGAATCTTTTCATATAAAACGCATATACTAAACAAACACGTCTTCAAGGGTAAAAACAATGACTGAAAGTATTATTTTCCCTACGCAAACAGAAACTGCCAATTTCGGACAGCTGCGCCTGTCTGTTACCACTCAGAATAATTATACTCCCATTGAAAATGCCACCATACAGATTGCCGATACGGGCAATCCGGAAAATATCATTGAAGAACTGACCACCGATGACTCCGGCCAGACACCAACCATCGAACTGCCGGCACCTCCCCTGGAATACAGTCTGGAGGCAGGCAGCGCCCAGCCCTATTCAGAATACAACTTCACCATCCAGGCAGAAGGTTATTCCACTCTCACCATCAGCGGTGCCCAGATACTAACCGATGCTACAGCACTGCAAAATATCCGGATGACACCACAGGTTCCGGCAGGGCGTTCACCCATCGTCGTACCGCCTCACACCCTCTATGGTGATTTCCCTCCTAAAATCGCTGAAGCAGAAACCAAGGATCTGACCGAATCAGGAGAAGTCGTATTGAGCCGTGTCGTTATCCCTGAAACAATTATCGTCCATGACGGTCCGCCCTCTGATCGAAGTGCCCGAAATTATTATGTTCCTTTCAAAGAATATATCAAAAATGTGGCCTCCAGCGAAATCTATGCGACCTGGCCGGAAAGCACCATCATCGCCAATTGTCTGGCCATTATATCATTTACATTGAACAGGGTATTTACCGAATGGTACAGAAATAAAGGCTATGATTTTACAATTACCAGTTCCACCGCCTATGACCATTTCTTTGTCTACGGACGGAACATATTCGAAAGTATTTCCGAAGTTGTAGACACCATTTTCTCCAATTATCTGTCACGCCCGGGCGTCCTGCAGCCCCTCCTGACCCAGTACTGTGACGGCAAACGTGTCTCCTGCCCGAACTGGATGAGCCAATGGGGGTCCAAAGACCTTGGAGAACAAGGTTATGCACCAATTGAGATTATCCGCTATTACTATGGAGACGATATGTATATCAATTCCGCCCAGCAGATCAGCGGAATTCCAAGCTCATGGCCGGGCGCAGATCTGACCATCGGTTCCTCCGGTCAGAAGGTTCAGCAGATGCAGGAACAATTAAACCGTATCTCCGACAACTATCCGGCTATCCCGAAGATTGCCGCGGACGGCATCTACGGCTCCCGTACAGCCGATGCCGTCCGCACCTTCCAGCGCATCTTCGATCTGCCCCAGACAGGCATCGTCGACTACGCCACCTGGTATAAAATCAGTCAGATCTACGTGGGCGTATCACGAATCGCAGAACTGGTGTAGGGCTGCTTTTTCCAGGCACAGGGCAGGGACAGGGGGCAGGGACAGGGGGCAGGGACAGGGGACGGTTCTGTGTCCCAATATGGGAGGGACACAGAACCGTCCCACTCAACTCATATCCTCCACAACCATATCCAAAACGCACCTAAGCCCTCCTTCCAGCGAATCGATGCGCACATATTCCTCACGGGTATGCTGACCGCCGCCGATATAAGAACCAAAGCAGATGGCAGGGATTCCCATGGACAAAGGAATATTGCAGTCGGTAGAACCGCTGCCGAACACCGGGATGATACCAGTATTCTTAGTAATGATGTCCGATGCCTTTTTCTGTAGTTCAACCATTTTCTTCTTATCCACATTGCCCATGGATGGACGGTCTCCAATCATTTTTACCTGTACATCCACATCCGTCCTGTCGCTGTAAACAGCCAGAATATCCTTCATTTTTTTCTCCATCAGTTCCAGTCCTTCCATCCTGTCAGAACGGTACTCATACATAAACCGCACATTCTGAGCAATGGTATTGATGGAAGTACCGCCTTCGATAAGCCCCACATTGTAAGTCGTCTTTCCCGGCATTGGCTTTGTATCCACCTGATAAAAATCATGGATTATATCCGCTGCAGCGGCAATAGCATTGGCAGCTCCAAAATCTGCATAAGAATGGCCGCCTGCCGTCCGGACAGTGATGGCATATCTTCTGGACCCCACAGCCCATACCGTCCCATCCGTATAACCACAATCAAAGGATACTACCTGCCCAAGACGCCCCTCATAGCGCTTCATCAGCGCACGGCATCCTTTTAGATTACCAAGTCCTTCTTCACAGGAATTGAGGACAAATATGGTATCCTGCTCCGGGATTACCGGGTTCTCTGCCAGATACTGAAGCGTCATCAGAATGGCACATACATTCGTCGTGTCATCCCCCACTCCCGGTGCTTTGATACAACCGTCCTCAATCATCACCGGAATCGTCGTTTCATCAGGAAATACCGTATCTGTATGTGCCATAAATACATGGACATCTTTTTGACTGTCCCTGCCTTTAATTTCACAAATAACATTCTTTGCCTCATCTGTAAAAGCCTGCAGATAGCCCATCTGATGCAGATAATCACATATAAAAGCCGCCCGGGCATCCTCCTTATGGGATGGAGCCGGTATAGACGTTATCCGGCAGATCAGTTCTTTGTATGCTTCAAAATGTTCACGAACAAATGTCTCTATTTTCATAAAATCCTCCCTCTAACGAGGACAGAGACAGGGGGATGGGACAGGGGACGGTTCTGTGTCCCATCCCGTCCCCTGTCCCTGCTCCTCTTTATATATGTTTCCTCAGCAGAAAATGTACAATTGAAGACAGATATTTCATGCTATAGTAAGTAAATATAATAATCGGTACAATAAAAATCATCCGCCATCTAAACACACCGTTGATACTGAATAGTTCCGGCAGCAGGATCACACAGGCTGCAAAAATAAAGATCATTGTATTACAGAGAATCCCCCTGATCCTGTTTATCGGATTACATACCCGCATCAGAACCATCAGACTGACCATACCGGCCACGATCAGATTATATGTGGCTGTCATACCGCTGTCAAATCCAAGTACTGTGGAAATTCCCTGGATTAACAGCATATTCAGCACCATAGTCAAGGCACCCGGCAGTGAGATTCGCAGAACATGCTTCAGGAAACCACTCTGGGTGACTGTTTCGGTCTGTTCAAGGGCCAGGAAAAAGCTCGGTATACCAATCGCCACAGTACTGATCAGTGTCAGATGAATCGGCACAAATGGATAAGATCTTCCCAACAAAATAAAAATGACATTCAGCAGTAACGAATAAATGGTCTTCGTCAGATAAAGGGCACTGACTCTCTCAATATTGGAGATGATCATACGGCCTTCACTGACAATTTCTTTCATATGAACAAAGTCAGAATCCATCAGAACGATATGTGCCACCTGCTTGGCCGCATCACTGCCTGCTGCCATGGCAATACCACAGTCCGCATCCTTCAAAGCCAGTACATCGTTGACGCCATCACCTACCATGCCGACAATATTTTTATTGGCCTGGTAAGCCTTGATGATCCGCTGCTTCTGTTCCGGTGTTACACGGCCAAATACTGTATATTCCTTAACCGTTTTCTTCAATTCCTCAAAATTATCCGGTAAAGTTGTAGCATCAATATACTTGCTGCCACTCTTCAGGCCTGCCTTCACAGCTATCTGTGATACCGTAGCCGGATTATCACCGGAAATGACCTTAATAGCCACATTCTGGGCTTCAAAATAGGCAAATGTAGATGGTGCCTCTTCTCTGACACAATCGGAGATAACAATAAATGCCGCCGGCTTCGGATGACCAATCGTACCTTCTGCACTGGATATATCATCTGTTTCCGCCAGCAGAAGTACACGATAGCCCTGCATGGCATATGCTTCGCTCTTCTCCAGCAATTCCGGATCATCTTTGATGATAAATTCCGGCGCCCCCAGAACATAGGCACCATGCCCGGCAAAAGCAATGGCACGATATTTTCTTGCAGACGAAAATGGGATCAGATCCATCATCTGCCATTTTCCTGTCTTCTCAAAATAATTCATCAATGCCTGTTGTGTCGGATTGACATCATTAAACGCATAGGTCACCTCATTCATGACACTATGTATCTTCTCACCATCCATAGTGCCGCAGGGTACAACCTCCACAACCTCCAATTCACCGGTAGTGATGGTTCCCGTCTTATCCAGACAGAGCACGTTGACACGGGCCAGTGCCTCAATAGCCTCCATTTCCTGTACAAGGGCCTGTTTTCTTGCTAATCGTCCAACACCAAGAATAAAGGAAACACTGGTCAGAAGCACAAGACCTTCAGGAATCATGCCGATCACACCGGCCACTGTGTTAACAATAGCATCCGACATGGTCGTACCATCAATGGCGCGCTGAGACATAAACAAAAGAATACCCACAGGTACGATCAAAAAACCGACAATCTTGATAATACGTCCGATGGCATCCTGCATCTCGGATGTCGCTCTCTTCTTATCCTTGGCCTTGGCTGCCAGTATCGTCGCATAATTCTCACTGCCCACATGGATAACCCGGGCAACACCACTGCCTGCCACCAGATAACTGCCCGACAGCATCTGATCGCCTTCAAATTTCTTCACAGCCACCGATTCACCGGTGATCATAGATTCATTGACTTCGATGCCCTGAGCCTCCAGGACAACACAATCTGCACCGATCTGGTCACCACTCTCCAGCACCATCACATCATCCATGACCAGCTCATCCAGCGGAATCTGCTTCCTGGTTCCATCACGAATAACCATGGCCTTCGAGGCAGTAATGACTGACAGCTTATCCACCAGACTCTTAACCTTCAGCTCCTGGGCAATACCAATGATGGAATTGGCTATAATAGTAAACATGAATGTCAGATTCTTGATCTGCCCGGTAGTCAGCACCAGTATACCAAGAAAAACATTCAAAAAGTTGAAAAACGTACAAAGATGGGCACGGACTATCTCTTTTTTTGTTCGGGAAATACTGTTGTTGGTGATATTCACTTTTCCCTCGTCTACTCTGTTATTGACTTCGGTCTGAGATAAACCGCTATACTGTTTCGCCATAAAATCATCCTTTTCGTGATCTGCATCCATACCGGCACATAGATCCTGCCGCCATTGTATCTGTACGGTCATAATCCAATAGTGCCATTCTGAATCCCCATGCTAATCTACAGGTACGAAAACGCCATTCTTCAATTCATAAGGTGTCGTCTGATAAACAAAGAAATTCATCCAGTTGGAATAAAGCCACTGACTGTGAGCCCGCCAGTACATCTGAGGCTTCTTTGTCGGATCATCATCCGGGAAATAATGCTTCGGCACTTCCGGATTCATGCCCTTATCCACATCTCTGAAATACTCCTTGGCCAACGTATCCGCATCATACTCCGAATGTCCCATAATAAAAAACTGTGAGTCATCGATACTGCCCACTACATAAACACCTGCCTCTTCGGAATCTGCCATGATTCTCAGCTCCGGCACCTTCGCAATATCCTCCGCTCTCACCTCTGTGTGACGGGAATGAGGCACGTAAAACGTATCATCAAAACCTCTGAACAACCTTGACTTATGATTCAGCAATCTGTGAGCAAATACACCGGATACCTTTTTATCCAGAATATACTTCGGAATTCCATAATGATAATAAAGTGCCGCCTGAGCTCCCCAACAAATGTGGAACGTAGAATGGACATGTGTCTTCGTCCATTCCATAATCTCACAGAGCTCATCCCAGTATTCTACTTCCTCATAAGGCAGCATCTCCACAGGGGCTCCCGTGATGATCATTCCGTCATAGTTCTCATCTTTAATCTGATCAAAATTCTGATAAAAAGCGATCATATGTTCTTCCGAAACATTCTTCGCCACATGCGTCGATGTCTGAAGCAGCGTAATCTCAATCTGCAGCGGGGTATTGGACAGACGCCTTAAAATCTGCGTCTCTGTCTCAATCTTCGTCGGCATCAGATTGAGAATCACTATTTTCAGGGGACGGATATCCTGAGACAAAGCTCTGGTCTCCGTCATGACAAAAATATGCTCATCTTCCAGTATCGATTTAGCCGGCAAATCATCCTGTATCTTAATCGGCATGCCATTTCCTCCTGCAAGTCCATTCTATATCTAAGGAATATAATTCCAGTACAAATTTATGAAAAAACTGCTCCCGATCCGTTTCTAAAAGGAATGGGAGCAAATTCCATGTATTGTTATTGTAGTTTTTTTTAGGCCTCATGTCAAGAAAGATTCGCCTACTTATTTCTTATAAATTTCTTACCGGATTCTAATTCCCACCGGATCCTGCGCTGGCTGCTGCCTCGCCTGACGCGGCAATAGCTGCACACATAGCCGCTGTTTCTTCCCAATGCCAAAGAATCCATATCCTTTCTGTGCTGACAGGAAATCATCCACTTCCATTGACACAAAAAGATTAAAACGTTAGAATTAATTTGACTATTATGCCATATTCTATAATAAATGGAGGTACCAGATGATCATCGAAGAATTGTCAAAAGAATATAAAATATGCAGACTTGCAAAGGAACAAATGGATGAAATCTTTGAGCTGTGTGCCGGCAATCCTCTGTATTATGAATATCATCCGCCATTTATAACAAAAGAGGCCGTTATTGATGATCTGAATAATCTCCCGCCCGGGAAACAGTTATCCGATAAATACTATCTTGGCTTTTATCTGGGAAACAGACTCATTGCAGTCCTAGACCTGATTGACGGATACCCGGAGGATCATATTGCTTTCATCGGTTTTTTCATGACCTATTCAGGTATTCAGGGGCGTGGTATCGGAACAGAAATAATTACGTCCGTCTGCAGTCAGTTAAAAAAGGAGGGATTCTGTTCAGTCCGCCTTGGGTGGATCAAAGGAAATCCCCAGTCAGAACATTTCTGGATCAAAAATCAATTTGAAGTATTAAAAGAAACCTGCAGTATGGACGGACATACCATTATTCTTGCAGAACGAAAACTATAAACTTCAAAAAAACCCGGGATCCGTTTAGAAACCCCGGGTAAAAATATCTAATTATTCAGCTTCGAATGAATCCTTGCCAAGGCCGCATACTGGACATACCCAATCTTCAGGAACATCTTCCCATGCTGTGCCAGGAGCAATACCGTTATCCGGATCACCTGCTGCAGGATCGTATTCATAGCCACAAGGACATACATATTTTGCCATAATTACTTCCTCCGGTTCAAATAGTTAATTTTAGCCAAAGTATCTCTTTAACAGACCTTCGAATGCTTTACCATGTCTTGCCTCGTCACGAGCCATTTCATGAACTGTATCATGGATAGCATCAAGGTTAAGAGCCTTTGCACGCTTAGCAAGATCAAACTTACCAGCTGTAGCGCCGTTCTCAGCGTCAACTCTCATCTCAAGGTTCTTCTTTGTGCTGTCTGTTACAACTTCGCCTAATAATTCAGCAAACTTAGCAGCATGCTCTGCTTCTTCATAAGCAGCCTTCTCCCAGTATAAACCGATTTCAGGATAGCCTTCTCTGTGAGCTACACGAGCCATAGCAAGGTACATACCAACTTCTGTACATTCACCTTCGAAGTTAGCTCTGAGGTCAGCCATGATATCTTCCGGAGCGCCCTGAGCAACACCTACAACATGTTCTGCAGCCCATACCTTGTCAGCAGCCTGTTCCTGGAACTTGCTGGCTGGTGCCTTACATACCGGGCAGAACTCTGGAGCTGCGTCGCCTTCATGAACATATCCACATACCATACATACAAATTTCTTCATAATTATATTCTCCTTTTTTAATAAAATTTATTGATTTCTTTAGAAAAACAGTAATCATTACTGTTATTTGTATAATACACTATATCTATCGGCTTGTCAACTATTTTTTTCATCTTTTTTGCACTTACCACAAATTCCATAAAAAAATGTAAAATGTCCTTCAATCTCTCCTTCGAACCCGCTGCCGGCCAAAACATTGATATGCTCCATCGGCGCCAGTTCCAGATCCGTTATTTCTCCACATTTTGTACATTTAAAGTGATAATGCGGCATCGTTCGTGCATCATATCGCTCAAGGCCCTCCCCACAGGAAAGGCGTATAATCTCCCCGTTCTCCACCAGTAATGACAGATTACGGTAGACAGTTCCAAGACTGATTTTGGGATATTCTTCTCTGACAGCTGTATATATCATATCCGCCGTCGGATGATCATGTCGACTCTTCAGGCAATTCATAATGGATTCCCGCTGTCTGCTGTACTTCAGTGCTGGCATAAAAAACTCCTTTAAATAATAATTATTACTAATATCATTTTAAAAGAAATTCAAAAATTCGTCAATATCTTTCTTACAAAAATACAGAATTTTTCAACGTCAAACACCACTCACGCCCCCTGTATCCAGGAAATCCCGCCGGTACTGGGATGGGGTGATACCTTCCGATTTTTTGAACACCTTTGTAAAAACCCGATAATCCCCATAGCCCGACTGTTCCGCCACCTCTGCAATAGAAAGGGAGGTGGCGAGCAGCAGCTTTTTCGCCTTTTCCATACGGATATTGGTCAGGTAGGCCAGGAAATTCACCCCGATCTCACTTTTGAACAGCTGGCTGATATACTGAGGATTCATATGAAACTGTTCAGCCAAAACAGAGAGAGTGATTTCCTCCGCCAGATGATCCTGGAGATACCGGGTAATGCCGGTAATCGTCCGTTCCTCCTGTTTCTCCGGTTCCGCCGCGGCCAATACCCGATGCTCAAACAGGGATATCTTTAGATTGTCGATACAACCGCCAAACTCCTCATAGTTTACAGGCTTCAGAATATAGTCCGTGATCTGCAGCCGAAGCGCCTCCCGGCAATAGGAAAAGTCGTCATAGCCGGATACGATTACAAAGGCGATATTGGGATGCTTGATGCGGCTGAGCTGGATAACCTTTAGACCATTCATGATAGGAATGTTGATATCCATAATGACGATATCCGGACGCAGGTTGTCGATTTTTGCCAGTGCTTCCATGCCATCTCCGGCTTCACCCACCACTTCACAGTCGTGGGCCTGCCAGTCAAAGAGTCGTTTGAAGCCCTCGCGGATCATGATTTCATCGTCCACCAAAAGCACACGCAATTTTTTCATTGTATATCCTCCTTCATAGGCAGCAACAAATGTGCCGTAACACCGCCTGTTGGATTTTCCGTATAGGAAAGGCCATATTCCCGGCCACAGAGCAGCTTAATCCGCTTCTGAACATTCAGAATGCCGATACTGTTGCCTTCCAGTTTAGCCGGTTGTTTAGAATAAGTCAGAAGCATCTGATCAATGGCGGGTTTCTTGCCTTCCTCAAAACCGCTCCCTGTATCACTAACCAGGATCTCCATCCGGTTATCCGGTGTTTTCCGGGCTGAAATACGCACCTCTCCCCGGTAGCCCTTGTTCTTCAGGCCGTGGAGGAGACTGTTTTCCACAATGGGCTGCAGAATAAAATTGGGTACTTTCATTCCGCCCAACTCAGGATCAATGTCATATTCGCACCGCAGTTCGGGATAGCGATAGCACATCAACTCCATGTAGGCCTCCAGCAGTTCCAGCTCGTCATCCAGAGATACCATGGGCCTGTCCACCTTCACGCTGAGCCGGAAGAAGTCCACCA
>JAEDGN010000069.1 GCA_016297495.1 Coprococcus sp. | reverse complement strand
AATATGGGACACAGAACCGTCCCCTGTCCCACTACGTCCCACGATTCCATATTATCATTTTTAACGATAAAAAACAATCTCAATATAGTTATATTATAACCCAATATTATTGTTGAGAATAGTGAGCTGTCATATTATATTTATAAATATAAATCAGTTAACGGAAATAATACAGGGGGAGAAAACAGATGGCAGAACAGATATTGGAAAAATTTAAAGAACTCTATGGCAGTGAGGGAGATATCAGGATATATTTTGCTCCGGGGCGTGTCAATCTGATCGGAGAACATACGGATTATAATGGAGGACATGTATTTCCATGTGCGCTTACCATTGGAACTTATGGCGTGGTAAGAAATCGCGAGGACAGGAAGCTCCGTTTTTATTCGATGAATTTTGAGAAGGCCGGTATGATTGAAACAAGTCTGGATGATCTTGTTCCGGAGAAAGAAGCCGGATGGACAAATTATCCGAAGGGTGTTATGTGGGCTTTTGAAAAGAGAGGTTTCAAACTGACTCACGGAATGGATATTCTCGTATATGGCAATATTCCGAACGGTTCGGGTTTATCCTCATCCGCATCCCTGGAGGTGCTGACAGGACTGATCATCAAAGATACTTTTGGCTTTGATACATCCATGGTGGATATCGCACTGATCGGTCAGGATTCGGAGAATAATTTTAATGGCTGCAACTGCGGTATTATGGATCAGTTTGCAAGTGCCATGGGCAGGAAGGATCATGCGATTTTCCTGGACACCAATACACTCAAGTTTGAATATGCGCCGGTTGTTCTGAAAAACGCAAAAATTGTGATCACAAACAGCAAGGTAAAACACAGTCTGGTGAATTCTGCTTATAATGACAGAAGGAATGAATGTGAGACAGCTTTAAAGGAACTTCAGAAAGAAGTGGATATTCAGACGTTGGGAGATCTTACAGAGGAGGAGTTTGAGGCTCACAAATCTGCTATTAAAGATGAGACAAGACGTAAGAGAGCCAGGCACGCTGTTTATGAGAATCAGAGAACGATCCGCGCTGTGGCAGCGCTGCAGGCAGGTGATGTGAAGTTGTTCGGTGAGTTGATGAACGCTTCCCATGTTTCGCTCAGAGATGATTATGAGGTATCCTGCAAGGAGATCGATATTTTGGTGGATCTTGCATGGCAGATTCCGGGTGTGATTGGTTCTCGTATTACCGGAGGCGGTTTTGGCGGCTGCACAGTAAGTATTGTGGAGAATGATGCAGTAGATACTTTTATTGAGACTATTGGAAAAGCCTATAAGGAAAAAGTGGGACACGAAGCTGAATTTTATGTAGTGGATATCGGTGACGGCGCTTATAAAATCGCGTAAAGAGACAGGTATATCGGGAGGAGTCGCAAATGTTATCAGAAAGTATTAAAAAATTAGTTGAGTATGGAATTGCTGCCGGGCTGACCCCGGAATGTGAGCGTATTTATACAACCAATCTTCTTCTGGAATTGTTCCATGAAAGCGATTATGAGGATGTGCCGTGTGATGTATCCGGTATCGTACTTGAAGATGTGCTGGCTGATCTTCTGGATGAGGCATGTGCAAGAGGAATTATTGAGGACAGTATCGGATACAGGGATTTATTTGATGCGAAACTCATGAACTGTCTGATGCCGCGTCCGGCACAGGTTCAGGCGGATTTCTGGAAAAAGTATGAAGAATCACCGGAGGCAGCTACGGAATATTTTTATAAATTGAGCCAGGACAGTGATTATATCCGCCGTTACCGTGTGAAAAAAGATATGAAGTGGAAGGTGGATTCACCTTACGGCGAGATTGATATTACGATCAATCTGTCCAAACCGGAAAAAGATCCGCGAGCCATTGCAGCAGCGAGAAACGCAAAGTCCGGCAGCTATCCGAAATGTCTTCTTTGTATGGAGAATGAAGGTTATGCAGGTCATTTGAATCATCCGGCCAGGGAGAATCACCGCATTATACCGATTACGATCAATGACAGCAGATGGGGATTCCAGTATTCTCCGTATGTATATTATAATGAGCATTGTATTGTGTTCAATGGGCAGCATACACCAATGAAGATTGAAAAGCAGACTTTTATCAAGCTCTTTGACTTCATAAAATTATTCCCACATTATTTCCTGGGATCCAATGCGGATCTGCCGATCGTGGGAGGTTCCATTCTGAGCCACGATCATTTCCAGGGAGGACATTATACCTTTGCCATGGCAAAGGCTCCGATTGAGATTCCGGTTACTATTGCGGGTTACGAGGATGTGGAAGCGGGTATCGTGAAATGGCCGCTGGCTGTACTTCGTATTCGCTGCAGGGATGAAAAGCGCCTGATCGATCTTGCGGATCATGTGCTTAAGGTGTGGAGAGATTATACGGATGAGACAGCAGGTATTTTTGCCGAGACGGACGGAGAACCGCACAATACCATCACACCGATTGCCCGCAAGGTGGGAGAGATCTTTGAGCTGGATCTGACTCTCAGAAATAATCTCACAACAGAAGAGCATCCGCTGGGACTTTATCACCCTCATGCCCAGTATCATAATATTAAGAAGGAAAATATCGGTCTGATTGAGGTTATGGGTCTCGCAGTGCTGCCATCCAGATTGAAGGAAGAAATGGAAATACTTGCAGATTATCTGGTGGAAGGCAAAGATATCCGGAAAAATGAAAAAATTGAAAAACATGCGGAATGGGTAGATACTTTCCGTGGAAAATATGATACGATAACTCATGAGAATGTGATGGATATTCTTAAAGAGGAAGTGGGTATTACCTTTACCCATGTTCTGGAGGATGCCGGTGTTTATAAATGTACGGAAGAAGGACGTCAGGCATTTATGAAATTTATTGAAAAATTATAGAGAATGGTGAAAGGAGATATACAGTCATGAAGATTCTGGTTACCGGTGGAGCCGGCTATATTGGAAGCCACACATGTGTAGAACTTTTAAATGAGGGTTATGACGTTGTTGTCATGGATAATCTCAGCAATTCCAGTGAAAAAGCGCTGGAGCGTGTACAGCAGATCACAGGAAAGACATTGACCTTTTATAAGACGGATATGCTGGACCGGGAAGGGGTCAAAGCGATTTTTGATAAGGAACAGATTGATGCGGTCATTCATTTTGCAGGTTTGAAGGCGGTGGGAGAATCTGTGCGCATGCCGATAGAGTATTACCATAATAATATGACAGGTACATTGATTATCTGTGATGAGATGAGGAATCACGGTGTGAAGAATATTATATTCAGTTCTTCGGCTACTGTATATGGCGATCCTCAACAGATTCCAATCACAGAGCAGTGCCCGAAGGGAACACCGACCAATCCTTATGGCTGGACGAAGAGCATGCTGGAGCAGGTGCTGACTGATATCCATACCGCTGATCCGGAATGGAACGTTATCTTACTTCGTTATTTTAATCCGATCGGCGCCCATAAGAGCGGTCTCATTGGTGAGGATCCGAAGGGGATACCGAATAATCTGGTGCCATACGTGGCACAGGTTGCCATCGGCAAGCTGGAATATATTAATGTGTTTGGCAATGATTATGATACACCGGATGGCACAGGTGTCAGAGATTATATCCACGTTGTGGATCTGGCAAAGGGCCATGTCAAAGCCATTCAGAAGCTGGCTGATAAAGAAGGCGTATCCATCTATAATCTGGGAACGGGCAATGGCTACAGTGTACTGGATGTGATCCGTGCATTCGAAAAAGCCTGCGGACATCCGCTGAAATATGTCATTAAGGAACGCAGACCAGGCGATATCGCCACCTGCTATTCCAGATGTGACAAAGCCAGAGAAGAGCTGGGATGGGAAGCGCAGTATGGGATTGATGAAATGTGTGCGGATTCCTGGAACTGGCAGCAGAAGAACCCGAACGGATATAACGATTAATAATAAGGCTGACGCGGTTATTGCGTCAGCCTGTTTTGTCAGAACCTTTTTATAAATTTACATAAGGTATGCAGTTTGATCATGGCTATCTGTCAGCTTATATGTGCGATGACCAGGAGAAGATGGTCGCCAATATGGAGCATCCGTATATTCTGATTACGGATAAGAAGATTTCAAATATTAAAGAGATCCTTCCGTTGCTTGAACAGACAGCTACCGGCGGAAGACAGCTGCTGATCATTGCCGATGATGTTGAGGGCTAAGCTCTTACCACATTGATTCTCAACAGACTGCGTGGAACGGTCAAGGTTGTGGTGGTTAAGGCACCGGGATATGGTGATGGCCGGAAAGACCAGCTGCGTGATATTGCTGCACTGACAGGCGGACAGGCTGTACTGGATGAGTTGGGAACGCAGTTTTCTGATGTGACCGTAGATATGCTTGGCAGAGCCAAATCAGTCAAAGTGACAAAAGAGACAACCACGATTGTAGATGGTGAAGGCAGCAGACAGGAAATAGACGAAAGGATTGCCAGCCTGAAGCGGCAGGCAGCTGAGACAACATCTGAGTATGATCAGGAAAAGCTTCTTGAACGTATTGCTAAAATGGGCGGCGGCGTTGCCGTTATCCGTATCGGAGCAGCAACAGAAACAGAGATGAAGGAAGCCAAGTATCGTATGGAAGATGCTCTGAATGCAACCAGAGCAGCTGTAGCGGAAGGTATCATTGCCAGTGGTGGTTCTGCTTACATTCATGCTCAGAAGGATATAGAAGAAATGGCAGCTTCACTGGAGGGCGATGAGAAGACCGGTGCTGTCATTGTAGAAAAAGCACTGGAAGCACCACTGAGAGCTATAGCGGAAAATGCCGGTCTGGAAGGCGCCGTAATTATCAATAAAGTGAAGGAAAAAGAGACGGGTATTGGTTTTGATGCCATATCAGAGACTTATGTGGATATGCTCAAAGCCGGTATCATTGATCCTGTGAAGGTGACAAAGAGTGCCCTGTTGAATGCAGAGAGTATTGCAGCCACCCTGCTTACAACAGAAGCTGCTGTGGCAGAGGTGAAGAAAGACAGCCTGGCACAGCCTGCACAGGATATTTTTTTAATATTTGATTAGACGAATATAAAAATATATTGACAATATATGATTTGAGTAATATACTATCCATAAAGTGATTAGATACCTATCAAAATAAAAAGCAAGGGGATAAATCGATGAAGAAATTAAAAAACACTTTTTTTGCTTTTCTGGATACAAGAAAAGAAGAGACAACAAAAGAATCCGAATTGCTTGCAAAGGATGACAGAAAAGATGAAAGCAACCTGCTTAAAGCAAAGGCCAATATTTATGATATATTTAAATCAATATGGAATGCCGCAGAGAAGACGACCACCGATCAAGAGACTTTTAAAGGAGAATTTCTTAAAAAGGCGGCGCAGATTCCTTCTGCCTGGGAAAAGTCTTTGGAACTGGCAAAACAACACAATGATATTGGTAAGATAGTTATGGAAGAAACAAAACTTTCTGCTGTTTATGAGATTAAAGAGAGATTTTTAAGCCTGTTTTAGGAGGAAGATAAATGACAGAACAAGAATCAATAGCGCTTTTTAAGTGCCTTGCAGATAAATCACGCATTCAGATTCTTAAGTCGCTGATGCAGGAAGAGATGTATGTGGAGCGTCTGGCAGAAAGGCTTGGGCTTACACCGTCTACCGTTTCTTTTCATCTCAAAAAACTGGAGGATGTGGGAGCGGTAAAATCGAGAAAAGACCAGTACTATAATATGTATTCTATCAATGATGATATTTTTAAAGTTTCGATTCTTGATATCCTGAAGGAAAAGTCGGATGAAATCGATCTTCAGAAAGAAAGAGATGAGAAATACAGAAAGAAAGTCATCAACAGCTTTTTTGAATACGGGAAGCTTAAGAGTATTCCAAGCCAGCGAAAGAAGGAACGGATTGTTCTTGAAGAAATTGCGAAATCCTTTGAAAAGGGACGTGAATATACCGAGCGGGAAGTAAATATTATTATCGCTGACTTCAATGATGATTTTTGTACAATTCGTCGTGATATGATATCAGAAGGTATTATTGCTCGTGAGAACATGATATATAGAAAGCTATAGCATCGGGGCAGTACTGGAACAGCATACATGGTAATTCTGCTGATGAGGCTGTACAGGATAAAGGAGGCCTTCAGATCATGCGTACACGGGCCAACAATATGAGTTTTCTGATTAAAAGTATTCAGCTGGGCAAAGAGGCTTATGGTCTTCCGGAAAAAGAAGAGAGGATTGGGACTAATTTTATAAGATAAAAAACAGGCAGTTCAGACGTTAACAGATGAACTGCCTGTTTTTTTAAAGAAGCCCCGTTTGACCGCTGCGTACAGCATTGAGAACGCGGCCGGCACACCTGTTCAGATCGCGGCGGGAGAGATTTCCTTCCCTGATTGCTTTTTTAATAATTTTTTTATCGGAACCGGAGCCCGGCATGATCAGATCGTTGCCGGATTCTATACATTTGGCTGGATCGGCCTGACCTTCGGCGGTGGCGGTCCAGTCAGTCATTACAAGGCCATCATAACCCCATTCCTGACGGAGCACATGGGTCAGCAGGTCTTTACTGTTATTGGAATAGACACCGTTGACCTTATTGTAGCTGGTCATAAGTCCTTTTGCGCCGCCTTCACGGACAGCAATCTCAAATCCGCGCAGATAGATCTCACGCAGTGCACGCTCTGTCATGTTGGAAGAAACGTGGTTGCGGTTTTCTTCCTGATTGTTGGCGCAGAAATGCTTGATAGTTACAAAGCACCCTTCCCTGCTCTGGATACCTTTTGTGATGGCTGCCGCCATTTTGCCTGTTAATACTGGATCCTCGCTATAGTATTCAAAATTACGGCCACATAGCGGATTTCGGTGGATGTTCATTCCCGGAGCCAGCCAGAAGCTGACACCATATTCCGTCATCTCTTCTCCAACAGCCTGTCCTATTTCTTCAAGAAGTTCGGTATTCCAGGTCTGTGCCATGGCGGTTGCTACAGGAAAGGCTGTTGTGTACTGATAATAAACCTGTTCTTTATCCGGATTTCCACAGAAAAATTTTTTAATGATATCAGGGAAATATTTCATCATATCCAGCTGCATATCCACCATTTTGGCTGTTCCGCCTTTGGTGATGGTAGAACGGCGCTGGATGCGGATACCTGCCGGGCCGTCTGCCAGAACAATATTCGGAATACCTTTTTCCAGCAGGGTGGAAGTGGTATTGCCTGCGGCTCCCGGAACCATGATATAGCTGGAGTTCATGAGCATATCCTTAAGGCCTGCACCTACTACCAGGTCAATACGTTCGTTTATGGAAAGCTCTTTTAATTTTGCTGTCAGCTGACGGTCCGGGCAGACCGGAAGTTCATCGTAGGTATATGTAACGGTCGGAAAATCTACCTGATTTATTGTCAGTTTATCCTCCGGCTTCAGCTGACTGCAGATTTCACCTGTGTAATCAGTTGCGATGCTGATGTTTCTATCTGCTGGTGTCAGCACATCGAGTGGTGTCTGAACCGGGCAGATATTTTTATGTTTCGACAGGCAGATTTCGTCTGCTGCATCAATGGCCGCGCAGACGATCGTATTGCGGGAACTGTTGCCAAGACGAATCAGGTAGGTGCCTTTTTCCATAATATAGGAAGCAGAATCTTCCTCATAGCTGGCCAGGTAAGACAATGGGAAGGTCAGGGTCACGGTTTCTTCCTGCCCCGGTGCCAGCAGTCCTGTTTTAGCAAAGGCACAGAGGCGCTGGTATTCTTTGGTCAGTCTTCCCTGAGGGCAGCTGACGTAAAGCTGAACCACTTCCTTGCCGGTATAGGTATCTCCTGTATTGGCAACCTTTGCCCGGAGAATGATCTTATCCCCGTCCCTTTGAATATTCTGATATTGAATATCAAAGGTCGTATAACTCAGACCGTATCCGAAAGGATAATGAGGCTCAATATGGAAGGAGTCATAATAGCGGTAGCCCACATAAATGTCTTCCAGATAATCTTCATTTTCCAGATTACCGTTCAGATAGCTGTAGCTGCTGCCAAAAGGCACATCGCCATAAGCTTTTACCCAGGTGTCAGCCAATTTGCCGGAAGGGGTTGCTTTACCGGAGATGATATCGGCAAAGGCGGTGCCGCCTGCACTGCCCAGCTGGCACAGGTAGATCAGGGCGCTGATGCCCGGAATTTCTTCCATGAAGCTGGTATCGAAGGAAGAACCGATATTTAATACAACAATGGTCTTCTGGTAATGCTTTGTACAGAAACGTATATTTTCCCGTTCTATATTTGACAGATGAAAATCGTTATTCCGGATTTTGCGGTCGCTGCCTTCGCCGGACTGGCGGGCAATAACATAGATGCATGTATCTGTGCCGCTTTTAAGTACATCCTGTTCTGTAATCAGGCGGCCAAACGGATAAACAAAGGTATGGAGGAATAAACCTGGATATTCACTAAAACGAAGCTGCTTCATGGCAGATTTGATGGAGGCTTCCAGTTCAAGAACCCCATTTTCGTATTCAGCACGGTAGTCTGCCAGCCAGTCTTCGGTGGTAATCTCAAAGCCTGCGGCTGTCATGCCTTCCATAATGGAAATGCTGTGTCGTTCATTGACTTCACCGGAACCGGTACCTCCTTTGATGGTATATTCAACACCTGCACCATACATGGCAATTTTGCCGGGACGTATTGGAAGTGCATGATCATTTTTCAGAAGGACGATTCCTTCCGCTGCAGCACGGCAGGCGATTTGACGGTGGACTTCCTCGTAAGGCAAAACAGAGTCATCGGTTTTGGCGTAAGTAATATAGATTTTCATAGTAAAATCCCTTCCCCTACAGATAATTATATTGTTATGTTTATTATACACGAAAAGGGAATACAATCGGTAAAATTTTTATAAAATCCACTGGTTTCAGAAAAGAATGAAACCGGATGTGGTACAATAAATTATATTATAATTAAGGAGATTTATAGAATGATTCAAAGAGTGGCAATTTTAGGCGCAGGTGCTGTGGGCGGTTATTTTATTGCAGGCCTGCATGAGAAGCTTGGGGATAATTTATGGGTGATAGCAGAGGGGAGCAGGAAGGAACGTCTGGAGCGTGAGGGGATTACCATCAACCAGCGAAAAATCGCTTTGAATGTGAAGATGCCGGAGGAGGCCCATGGTGTGGATCTGCTGCTTGTAGCGGTGAAGTACGGCAGTCTGGAGGGAAGTCTGGATGCCATTGAGCGTGCGGTGGATAAGGACACCATTGTTATGAGCGTCATGAACGGTGTGGACAGTGAGGAAGTGATCGGCGGAAGGATTGGTATGGACCATATGGTTTTTTCCATGATCAAGATTGCCTCCGAGAGAAAGGCCAGCATGGTGACTTTTGATCCGTCTGTGACAGAAGGCGTATATTTTGGTGAGGCTGACGGCAGGAAATCGGCCAGGATCGATGCATTGGCGGAATTATTTGACGGGACCGGAGTGAAATATCATATTAGTGAGGAGATTATCAGAGTGATCTGGCTGAAATATGCGCTGAATATAAGCATGAATTTACCGCAGGCGATTATCAACTGCGGTCTGGGAGCTTACAATGACAGTGAATACGTCATGGATATATGCCGGAAGCTGCGGCAGGAGGTGGTCAATGTTGCAGCGGCAAAGGGAATTGATATCGCTGATGAGTCTGTGGCTGGGCGAAGCGCTACTGTATGGCCGAAGGCACGTTTTTCCACATTGCAGGATCTTGATGCCGGAAGGCATACGGAGATCGACATGTTCTCGGGTACGCTGGTCCGTATGGGTAGGGAGCTGGGCATTCCGACACCGTACAATGAATTGACTTACGATATTATAAAAGCCCTGGAAGAGAAGAATGACGGTAAATTTACTTATTAATGAATAAAACATATGGTGTTGAGGGAGGAGCTTAAGAGTAATGGCGCTATACGCAATCGGTGATCTCCATCTGTCCTTTTCGGTGGATAAGCCCATGGAAGTGTTCGGCAGCGAGTGGAAAAATCATGTGAAGAAGATAGAGAAGCACTGGTGTAAAAGGATTCACGAGGGAGACACGGTGGTGCTTACAGGCGATCATTCATGGGGAAGGAATCTGCAGGAATGTGAGGCGGATCTGGAATTTATCTGTGGGCTGCCTGGCAGAAAAGTATTGCTGCGAGGCAACCATGATATGTTCTGGGATGCGAAAAAGACAAAAAAACTCAATGAGCAATATGCAGGAAGACTCTTCTTTCTGCAGAATAATTACTGCGCTTATGAGGATTATGCTCTGGTGGGAACCAAGGGATATTGTTATGAAGGCCTGGACACATGGGAGCATTTTGAGAAGCTGAGAAGCCGGGAGATGGACAGACTGACAGCTTCCTTTGAGGCGGCAAGAGCAGAAGGCTATCGAAGATATATTATGTTCCTGCATTATCCGCCTACCAGTATTGGCGAAGAGAAAAGCTGTTTTACGGAGCTGGCAGAGCTCTATGGTGCCGAACAGGTGATTTATTCCCACTGTCATGGGCGAGAGCGGTTTCATGACAGTTTTCTGGGGCAGGTCAATGGTATAGAATACCGGCTGGTATCATCGGATTATTT
>JAEDGN010000161.1 GCA_016297495.1 Coprococcus sp. | reverse complement strand
AGGCACTCGGCACGACATTGGGAGAATTCTTCTCAGATGACAGAGATGAGAAGATCGTTTTTACGAATAATGATTATTTTGTCAATGAGCAGGAGGATTATGATATTTCCTATATTGTACCGAATGCCCAGAAGAACAGTATGGAGCCGATCCTGATCCGGCTTCATCCGGGATGTGAGTCGGAAAAGTATGGACCCTATGAGGCAGAAGAGTTCGGGTATGTCCTCCAGGGCAAGGTAGAACTGCATTACGGCAAGGTACAGTATAACATGAAAAAGGGTCAGACCTTTTACCTGAAGGGCGACAGGGAACATTATCTGAAGAATGCCGGAGAAACTGAGGCGAAGGTGATATGGGTTTCGAATCCACCTTCTTTCTGATATTTGAATATGTGTAATAAGGGAGCGGACAAATGGAAAAAATTATCGAACTAAAGAATCTGACCAAGAATTTTGACGATCAGCAGGTACTTAAAGGAATCAATCTGGATATTCATCAAAATGAATTCCTGACACTGCTTGGACCAAGCGGATGCGGCAAGACAACGACACTGCGTATTATTGCAGGATTTGAGGAAGCCAGCAGTGGAGAGGTATTGTTTGACGGAATGGATATTTCTAAAATCCCGCCGTATAAGCGGGAGGTTAATACAGTTTTTCAGAAATATGCCCTGTTTCCGCATATGAATGTTTTTGAAAATGTTGCCTTTGGCCTGAATATTAAAAAGATGGACAAGGCTGTGATCAAGGCAAAGGTGGAACGCATGCTCAAGCTGGTGGGCCTGGCAGATTATGGTTCGAAGGATGTTACACTTCTGTCCGGAGGTCAGCAGCAGCGTGTGGCCATTGCAAGGGCACTGGTCAATGAACCGAAGGTGCTGCTTCTGGATGAACCGCTGGGAGCACTGGATGCAAGGCTGCGTAAAGAGATGCAGACGGAGCTGAAGAAGATTCAGAAGGAAGTGGGAATTACATTTGTATTTGTCACTCATGATCAGGAAGAGGCACTCTCCATGTCGGATACGGTTGTAGTTATGAACGAAGGAACGATTCAGCAGATCGGAACGCCAATTGACATTTATAATGAGCCGGAGAATCGTTTTGTGGCCGGATTCATCGGAGAGTCAAATATTATTGAAGGTGTGATGGTGAAGGATTTCCTTGTGGCCTTTGACGGATTTGAATTTATCTGTGTGGATAAGGGATTTCCAGAGAAGGAGCCGGTGGATGTGGTCATCCGGCCGGAGGATATTGATATTGTCAAGCCTGAGAAGGCAAGCCTGAAGGGAACTGTGACTTCCGTGACCTTTAAGGGAGTTCATTATGAGATTATTGTTGCAACGAAAAACCGCGATTACCGGATTCACACGACGGATTATTTTGGTGTGGGACTGGAAGTGGGACTGACATTTACGCCGGAAGATATTCATGTTATGTGGCAGATGGGGAGTTACTAGATGAAACATTTTAAAAAATTAACTATACCGTATATTGTCTGGTGTATAATCTTTATTCTTGTACCCCTGATCCTGATCGCCATCTATGCCTTTACAACGGGCGGCAATGAAGTCAAGACACTGAATTTTACATTGTCGAATTTTGCGAAGATCTATGAATCGACGTATGTGAAAGTATTTTTAAAATCCCTGGAAATGGGCGTGCTGACAACGGGTATCTGTCTCCTGGCTGGTTATCCGATGGCTTATATCATTTCAAAATGTCCTGAAGAATCTCAGGATATGCTGATTATGGCAGTGACGATCCCAACGTGGATCAATATGCTGCTGAGAACCTATGCATGGATGAATATTTTGTCTGATAATGGCATTGTGAACGGACTGCTGGGTCTGCTGGGCATCAATCCGGTGACCATGATGTATACCAATTTTTCTGTTGTGCTGGGCATGGTCTGCAATTTTATGCCATTTATGATTATTCCGATTCATACATCGCTCAGGAAGATGGACAATTCGCTCATAGAAGCGGCCATGGATCTGGGAGCTAATCCATTCCAGACATTCTGCAAGGTGGTACTGAAGCTGTCCATGCCGGGTGTGATCAATGGCATCGTGATGGTATTTCTGATGGCTATATCGGCTTTCGTTATTCCAAAGCTGCTGGGCGGCGGCCAGTATGTACTGATTGGTAATCTGATTGAATCACAGTTTGTTTCTGTGGGAGACT
>JAEDGN010000160.1 GCA_016297495.1 Coprococcus sp. | reverse complement strand
AGGAGAAAATTATGGCAAAAGCGATTATGGTACAGGGAACCATGTCAAATGCAGGAAAAAGCCTTTTGGCTGCGGGACTCTGCCGTATTTTTCATCAGGATGGCTATAAAGTAGCACCGTTCAAGTCACAGAATATGGCCTTAAACTCGTTTATTACAGAGGAAGGGCTGGAAATGGGAAGAGCCCAGGTCATGCAGGCTGAGGCTGCCGGAATCAAACCATCTGTATTGATGAACCCGATCCTGTTAAAGCCAACCAATGACGTTGGTTCACAGGTGATCGTCAACGGTGAGGTGCTTGGCACCATGAGTGCCAGAGACTATTTTGCTTATAAGCAGAATCTTGTTCCGGATATTATGAAGGCTTACAATACATTGGCCGAAGAGAACGATATCATCGTTATCGAAGGTGCCGGAAGCCCGGCGGAGATCAATCTGAAGGACGAAGATATTGTCAATATGGGTATGGCAAAGCTGGCCAAAGCCCCGGTACTGCTGGTTGGAGATATTGATCGGGGCGGCGTGTTTGCTCAGCTGATCGGTACGGTCATGCTTCTCGAAGACGATGAAAAGGAGATGGTCAAGGGACTGATTATAAACAAATTCCGTGGAGACAAGACGATCCTTGATCCCGGTGTAGAGATGCTGGAAGAGAAGGCTGGTATTCCTGTGGTAGGTGTTGCACCGTATCTGCAGATCCAGGTAGAGGATGAGGACAGCCTGACTGAGCGTTTCAACAGTCATGGAGAGGTTGGAGTGATCGATCTGGCTGTGATCCGTGTTCCGAGAATTTCTAATTTTACAGATTTTAACCCATTTGAGAGTATGCCTGGTGTGACTATTCGTTACGTAAAGAATCCGGCTGAACTTGGTCATCCGGACATGATCTTTTTGCCGGGAACCAAAAACACGATGGAAGATCTGTTGTGGATGCGTGAGAATGGTATGGAGGCTTTGATCTTAAAAGCGGCTGCAAACGGCACACCGGTATTTGGTATCTGCGGCGGCTATCAGATGCTTGGAGAAACACTTTCTGATCCGGATCATGTGGAAGCCGGCGGAACTATCCGCGGTATGGGACTGATTCCAATGGATACTGTATTTGAAGCGCAAAAGACCAGGACAAGAGTCAATGGATGCTTTGGAAAAGTCGATGGAATGCTTTCTGCACTATCCGGTACGGAATTATCCGGTTATGAGATTCACATGGGTGTGACCACATTAAAAGACGGTGTACATCCGGCGACAGAGATCGAAGATTTCGTACAGAAAAACGGCAGGAAAGCAGATGGCGCACAGAGCGGCAATGTATATGGCACCTATGTGCACGGCGTGTTTGATAAAGAGGATGTGGCAAAGGCAGTGATCCGGGGTATTGGACAGGCTAAGGGGATTGATACTGACAATATTACAGGTGTTGATTTCCAGGAGTTTAAAGAGACGCAGTATGATATTCTGGCGGCGGAGCTTCGTAAACATCTGGATATGGATAAGATTTACAGCATTTTAAACGAGGGACTGTAATTGCGTATAAGATCTATAGCATTAAAAACAAGAGCCTGTTACTGAGTATTTGAAACCAAATTCATGAAACAGGACTTTTGAAACAGAACCTTTGAAAATAATTGACAGATCTGGTACAAAAATAATTCAGCATTTGATTAGGGATATTTAATGATCCAAAAGGAGAGATTACATGAAGATAGAACTTGAAAATGTAAAACCAAGAGACATTGAGAGCAGAAGCTTTCAGATCATCACCGAAGAACTGGGTGACAAACAGCTGATTCCCGGTACAGAGCTGATCGTTAAACGCTGTATCCATACCAGCGCAGATTTTGATTATGCTGATAATCTGGCTTTTTCTGAGGATGTGGTAAACAAGGCTATCGAGGCTATTAAGAACGGAGCCTGCATTGTTACCGATACGCAGATGGCAAAGTCCGGTATCAATAAAAAAGCATTGGCCCGTTACGGCGGAGAAGTATACTGCTTTATGTCCGATGAGGATGTGGCAAAAGAGGCGAAAGAGAAAGGTTCTACCAGGGCTACTGTATGTATGGATAAGGCGGCAGCTATGGATAAGCCGCTGATCTTTGCCATCGGTAATGCGCCGACTGCTCTGGTTCGTCTGTACGAACTGATCACCGAAGGAAAGCTGAAGCCGGAGCTGATCATCGGTGTTCCGGTAGGATTTGTGAATG
>JAEDGN010000159.1 GCA_016297495.1 Coprococcus sp. | reverse complement strand
GCTATCTTTACCATTGGTGTCCTGGGCTATCTGATTTTCTATATACTGGTCAAAGGTATTCCGAATCTGAGTCCGGAATTGTTTTCCCTGACCTATACATCTGAAAATGTTTCCATGGTTCCGGCCATTATCAATACGCTGATGATGACGGCGCTGGCGCTGCTCATCGCTGTACCTCTGGGTGTTTTCTCGGCTATCTATATGGTTGAATACGCGAAAAAGGGCAATAAGCTGGTGAAGGTGGTCAGTGTCACAACAGAAACCCTTTCGGGTATTCCTTCTATTGTATATGGTCTGTTTGGTATGTTATTCTTTGTTACCTATTTAAAATGGCGCTATTCTATTCTTGCTGGTGCTTTTACATTATCTATTATGATCCTGCCTTCTATTATGAGAACAACGCAGGAGGCACTGCTTTCTGTGCCGGATTCCTATAGAGAGGGAAGTTTTGGCCTTGGCGCGGGCAAACTGCGTACGGTATTCTGCATTATTCTGCCGTCTGCCATTCCGGGTATTCTGGCGGGTATCATTCTGGCTATCGGACGTATCGTGGGAGAAACAGCTGCTCTGATCTTTACGGCAGGTACCATACCGGATGTTGCGAAGAACCTTTTTTCCTCCGGGCGTACACTGGCAGTCCATATGTATGTGCTGTCGGGAGAGGCCCTTCATACAGAACAGGCCTATGCCACGGCCGTTGTTCTGCTGGTCATTGTTATCGGATTGAATGCATTATCGACCTTCGTAGCCAGGAAATTTACGAAGGTATAAGATCAGAATCATTTAAGGAAAGGATTATATATGGATAAGTTTAATGTTGAACATCTTGATTTATACTATGGTGATTTCAAGGCGTTAAAGGATATCAATCTGACACTGCCGGCCAATGAGATCACAGCATTTATCGGGCCTTCCGGATGCGGTAAGTCCACATTTCTGAAGTCCCTGAACAGAATGAACGACCTGGTGGAGGGATGTAAAATAACCGGTAAGGTCACTCTGGATGGAGAGGATATCTACGGGCCGAATATGGATGTCAATGTGCTTCGTAAAAAAGTCGGCATGGTATTTCAGAAACCGAATCCATTTCCGATGAGTGTCTATGATAATATTACCTATGGGCCAAAAACCCATGGCATTCGTAATAAAGCGAAGCTGGATGAGATTGTTGAGAAATCCCTCCGTGATGCGGCTATATGGGATGAATTAAAGGACAGACTGAATAAGAGTGCCCTTGGCCTGTCCGGCGGTCAGCAGCAGAGACTGTGCATTGCCAGAGCACTGGCGGTGCAGCCGGATGTGATCTTGATGGATGAACCGACGTCTGCGCTTGATCCGATTTCAACTTCCAAGATTGAGGATCTCGTTCTGGAACTGAAGAAGGATTATACCATTATTATGGTAACCCATAATATGCAGCAGGCAACGCGTGTATCCGACAGAACAGTATTCTTCCTGCTGGGCGAAGTGATCGAGGACGGAAGAACAGATCAGCTTTTTTCCATACCGAAGGATAAAAGAACAGAAGATTATATTACAGGGAGGTTTGGCTAATGCGCAATCGTTTCGATTTACAGTTAAAGCAGCTTAGTAATGATGTCATTGAGATGGGCAATATGATTGAACGGGCCATTGAAATGGCAGTCTATGCCCTTGTGGCCCAGGATAAGGAAAAAGCAAAACAGGCCATTGCCTTTGATATGGATATCGATCATATGGAGAGAGATATTGAAGCCCTTTGTATGAAGCTGCTTCTTCAGCAGCAGCCGGTTGCCAGGGATCTTCGTCAGATCTCCTCCGCACTGAAGCTGATTACGGATATGGAACGTATCGGTGATCAGGCGGCGGATATTGCCGAGTTGTCTCTGCAGCTGGGAGATGTCTCCTATGTGGACAATCTGGACCTGATACAGAAAATGGCCAACGAGACCATGTCCATGGTTGTACGGGGAACAGAGGCATTTGTAACCAAGGATATGGATCTGGCCCGTGAGGTTATTAATAATGACGATGTGGTTGACGATCTGTTTGATCAGGTGAAGAATTATCTGATTAAGCTTATCCAGGAAAATCATGAGAAGAGCTTCCAGGCAGCAGATCTGCTCATGGTGGCGAAATATTTCGAGCGAATCGGAGACCACGCAACCAATATTGCGGAGTGGGTCATCTACTCCATAACCGGTAAGCACGAGGATGAAGAATA
>JAEDGN010000068.1 GCA_016297495.1 Coprococcus sp. | reverse complement strand
ATCATCTATATCCAGCTCTGCTTTCAGATACTGGACATCCTTTCCCGTCAGGCCCGCATGCTCCAGAGCAATGGCCTTCGCCTCTTCTTCTGTGATCTCCCCGTTATTCTGGCTGTCCGGCATATCTGATACTGCCGTCTGAAGGGCCGCTGTCTCCATATCACCGGTCTGCTGCATTGCTGCTGATTCCGTTGATGCCGCTGTCTGCGCTGTCGTCTGATTGCCAGTCATAGCCTGTGTACGATTCCCGCATGCACCTAAAAGTAAGATACAGATTATACCTGCTGACACTGCAAAATAATTCTTTTTCATTTTTACATCACCCCTTCTTACATGGCTATCTGCTTTCATTACATTTGTATTATACCCCTTAAAGGATAAAATATCATTAAAATAAAAATAAAATTGCTGGACTTTCTATTTTGTGATAGACTGATAATATTTACAAATACAGATAAGGAGCCGCTGATATGTTACGAGATGAACAAAAAGAACAGGCCGCTAAATTGAAAGACAGGCCTTTTAAAGAAAAATTAGATTATTTCTGGACTTACTATAAATTCCCGGTGATTGCAGCCCTATGCATCATCCTTTTTGCAATCGGCATCTGGCAGACCACCGAAAAATATGACAGGGATGCTTTGCGGATCGTCATCGCTGACGATCATGGAACTGATATGCAGACAGAGACGCTGACTTCTCTTTATGAAGCTGCCTCTGACACACCAGCCACCGTCAATTTCGACAACAGTCTCCTTCTTGATTCCGGCTATACCGAAACCGCCGTCGCCTATGCACAGAAACTGATTGCCATGCTCAACAGCAATGGTATCGATGTCTTTATCGCTCCTGAAAGCGTCTTTGAACAGTATGGTTCTCAGGGAATGTTCTCCGATCTGAGTACATTATTATCTGAAAATGAACTGGCAGATCTGGAAAACAGCGGCAATATCTTCTATGCCGAACTGGATGATACAAACGATACAGATGAGACAGCAGATGCAGACGCGGCAGACACAGAAAAAACAATCATAACGGCCGGTATAAGGCTGAACGGCAGTCAATTGCTTGCAGAGGCCGGTATACAGGTAGACAATCCATGCATTGGCATCCCGGCCTCCGCCGCCCACCCTGAAGAAGCCCTGCACTTCCTCAGCATCTTCTTACAATAAAAAACGGAACATCCGAGCATATTAATATCGGATGTTCCATTTTTTCAGCATTTTCTTCGTGAGAACGGAGAAGAAATCGATCATTGGTCCCAGCAGCAATATGGTCAGTGCTGTTCCGATGCTGATCTCCCCATGCAGCAAAAAAGCGAGGACGGCACCGCAGCATTCCAGAATAATTTTTGCAAAGCTGAGCCGCATACCAAGTCCTGAGACTGCCTTTGTCAGATCGTCGATGGGATTTGTTGGAAACAGACTCAGAAAGTAAGGGCCTGCGGTCATGGCTACAATGAGATTACCGGCCAGAAACATCAGAACCGCCGACAAAAGCCCCGTACTCTCCACTCCCGCCAGCAGTATCTTCCAGATCCCCGTAAATCCTCCCTGCAAAAGGGATGTGATCATCACTGTCCATCTCGACGATTTTTTCCTTAATATGCCTGCAAGGCATGTATAAATGGCACCCAGTATATAGATGGAGATGGATGTGGGAATATGCAGCCAGTCTCCCAGAGCAAAATTCAGAGCATCCAGTCCACCCGCACCAAAATGGGAATTGATGGTCAATACAACGCCCAGCGGTAAAACCACAATTCCCATCAGGTACATCAGAACATGAACGCTCAGTTCACGTCGTGTATATTGATTCATAAACATAAATTCAGGCTTTCATTTCCTTCATGACAGATGCAGCAATGCCTTCTGCATCCAGTCCGTATTTATGAATCAGTTCCTTTGCAGGCCCTGATTCGCCGAATACATCGTTGACACCGATGCGTTTCATCTTTACAGGGCATCTTTCAATCAGGACCTCTGCTACTGCAGCACCCAGACCACCGATAATGGAATGCTCCTCAACAGTAAAAATGCGGCCTGTTTTCTTTGCTGCATTGATGACAATTTCCTCATCCAGCGGTTTGATCGTATGAATATTGATAACCTGTGCATCAATACCCTGTTCTGCCAGCAGCCCGGCTGCCGCCAGCGCTTCCGATACGCAGAGACCCGTTGCAATGATCGTACAATCCTTACCGTCTCTCAGTTCAACACCTTTGCCAAGTTCAAACTGATAGGTCGATTCGTCATTGAGAACAGGCACAGCCAGACGGCCAAAACGAAGATAAACCGGTCCTTCATGCTCATAGGCTGCCTTTACGGCTGCTCTGGCCTCAACATCATCACACGGATTGATAACGACCATGCCCGGAATAGCACGCATCAGGGCAATATCTTCATTACACTGATGGGTTGCGCCGTCCTCACCGACAGAAATGCCGGCATGGGTTGCGCCGATTTTTACATTGAGATGCGGGTAACCAATGGAATTACGCACCTGTTCGAAGGAACGTCCTGCTGCAAACATGGCAAATGTACTGATAAATGGTACATAACCGCAGGTAGACAGACCTGCCGCAATACCAGTCATATTCGCCTCGGCAATACCGCAGTCAATATGTCTTTCAGGAAATACCTTTTTGAAGGTTCCTGTCTTGGTTGCTGCTGCAAGATCGGCATCGAGAACGATCAGATTCTCCTTCTCACGTCCAAGCTCCACCAGAGCATTGCCATAGCTCTCTCTTGTGGCAATCTTTTTTACTTCTGACATAATGCTTCACCTGCTTTCTCCATTTCTTCCATGGCAATGGCATATTCCGCATCATTTGGAGCCTTGCCATGCCAGCCCGCCTGATTCTCCATATAAGAAATACCCTTGCCCTTCACCGTATGGGCGACGATGGCTGTCGGCATTCCCTTTGTTGCCTTTGCCTCTGCAAGAACTCTTCTGATATCATCAAAATCATTGCCATCCATATGGATCACATGGAAATTAAAGCTCTCAAACTTCTTATCGATCGGATAAGGTGAGCAGACCGTATCAATCGGTCCATCAATCTGCAGATTATTATTATCAACAATGACACAGAGATTGTCCAGCTTGCGATGACCGGCAAACATGGCAGCTTCCCAGATCTGCCCTTCCTGGATCTCACCGTCACCGCACAGGACATAGACACGGTAATCCCTGTTCTGCAGCTTGCCCGCCAATGCCATACCAACGCCGCAGGAAAGTCCCTGTCCCAGAGAACCTGATGACATATCAACACCCGGAATATGCTTCATATCCGGATGGCCCTGAAGGTAGGAACCTGTATGACGCAGTGTCGGCAGGTCTTCCACCGGAAAATATCCTCTGTGTGCCAATACGGAGTAAAGTCCCGGCGCTGTATGACCCTTTGACAGAACAAACCTGTCTCTGTCAGGATCCTTCGGATTTTGCGGATCAATATGCATTTCTTCAAAATATAAATATGTAAAAATATCTGCTGCTGAAAGAGAACCGCCCGGATGTCCAGCCTGCGCGCTGTGAACAGCCGTAACAATACCCTTGCGGACCTCGACAGCCTGTTTTTTCAGCTCTGTATTATCCATTTTATATCTCCACCACTACTTTAATCGTAACTATTCTCCAAATACAGCCTTATAATCTGCCTGGAACTTTGCAATACCCTGATCAGTCAGCGGATGCTTTGTCATCTGCTCAATAACATTATAAGGAACTGTTGCAATGTCAGCACCTGCCAGAGCACAGTCTGTTACATGGATCGGATTTCTTACGGAAGCTGCAATGATCTCTGTCTCATAACCGTAGATACCAAAGATGTCAGAGATGGTACGGATCAGATCGATACCCGGCATACTGATATCATCCAGTCTGCCAAGGAAAGGAGATACGTAGGTTGCACCTGCTTCTGCAGCCAGAAGTGCCTGATTGGCTGTAAAGATCAGGGTAACATTGGTCTTGATGCCTTCTTTGGACAATACCTTGACAGCTTTCAAACCTTCCACAGTCATAGGAATCTTTACAACCATATTCGGATGAATAGCAGCAATCTCACGGCCTTCTTTGATCATGCCTTCTGCATCTACAGTTGTTGCCTTTACCTCACCACTGATCGGTCCGTCAACAATCGTTGTGATTTCTTTAATAACTTCATTGAAATCTCTGCCTTCCTTGGCAATGAGAGATGGATTGGTGGTAACGCCACAAATAACACCCATGTCATTCGCCTTACGAATATCCTCTACCTTCGCTGTATCAATAAAAAATTTCATCTTATTCTTCTCCTTTCTGACCGTAATAGGCATTTGCGCCATGTTTGCGGTAATAATGTTTATCCTGCAGTTTCTGAGGTGCAGGCTTTACATCCGGGTTAATGGTCTCGCATCTGGCAGCCATCTTAGCTACCTCTTCCAGTACAACCGCATTGTGGACCGCTTCATGGGCATCCTTGCCCCATGTGAAAGGTCCGTGATTCTTACAGAGAACTGCCGGTGTGGCTGCATAATCGAGGCCTCTTCTCTCGAATTCGTCTGCGATCAGCACACCCGTATATTTTTCATAAGCTTCATCAATTTCTTCTTTTGTCAGATTTCTCACGCACGGCACTTCTCCGTACAGATAATCCGCATGGGTGGTACCATAACACGGAATTCCACGGCCGGCCTGTGCCCAGCTGGTGGCCCATGATGAATGAGTGTGTACAACACCACCGATATCTGGAAAACGCTGATAGAGGATGGCATGTGTCGCCGTATCAGAAGAAGGATTGTATTTTCCTTCCACCTTATGGCCATTCAGATCTACAACCACCATATCCTCCGGTGTCAGCTTTTCGTATTCCACACCGCTCGGTTTGATGACAAAAAGACCGCTTTCTCTGTCGATACCGCTGACATTGCCCCATGTAAAGGTAACAAGGCCATATTTCGGCAGAAGCATATTCATTTCATAAACTTCTTTTTTTAATGCTTCAAGCATCCGCTCATCCTCCTTAAATCAAATAATCAGATGCAGCCTGCTCAATGGCAATACCCTGCTTGTAGCGGTTGATAAATACCTCAAAGCCGTCCACGCCTTCTTCTGAAGGTTTCAGTTCTGAGCCTTTATTCTCACCGAATACCTTGTTAGCCAGGTAATCCTGCAGGCTCTCGCCTTCTTCTTTGTATAACATATAAGAAGCCAGCAGTGCCATTCCCCATGGACCGCCCTCTCCGGCTGTCTCCATAACGGATACAGGTGTATTGATTGCATCAGCCAGAATCTGCTGTCCCACTCCCTTTGTCTTAAACAGACCGCCATGACCAAAGATCGTATCAATGGCAACATTTTCTTCCTTCAGAAGAATATCCATACCGATCTTCAATGCACCAAGGGAGGTATACAAATGGCTGCGCATAAAGTTGGCCAGATTAAATCTGCTCTTCGGAGATCTTACAAACAGCGGACGTCCATCATCGATACCCGTAATATTTTCACCGGACAGATAACCGTAAGAAAGCAGACCGCCGCAGTCCGTATCGCCTTCCATGGCCTTATTATAAAGTGTTCCGAAAAGTTTGTTCATATCCACATCCATACCGAAGCTTTCTGCAAACTCTTTGAAGAGACCAACCCAGGCATTAAGATCTGAAGTGCAGTTATTGGCATGCACCATACCTACCAGACTTCCGTCCGGTGTTGTTACCATATCGATCTCCGGATATACTTTCTTTAATTCACGTTCCAGTACGACCATGGCAAAAACAGAAGTTCCGGCAGATACATTACCTGTACGCTGTGCAACGCTATTGGTGGCTGCCATACCTGTACCGGCATCGCCTTCCGGACCGCAGAGCGGGATACCCGCTTCAAGAAGACCACTTTCATCCAGAATAGCAGCGCCTTCCTCCGTCAGAGTTCCTGCATTCTCACCTGCAAGGAGAACCTCCGGCAGAATATCCTGAAGCTGCCACGGATAATTCTTATCTGCGATCAGTTCATTAAACTGTCTCATCATCACCGGATGATAATTCTTTGTCTCCGGATCGATCGGGAACATACCTGAAGCATCACCAATACCAATGACCTTGCTGCCCGTGAGTTTCCAGTGAATATATCCGGCCAGTGTTGTAATATAAGTAATATCTTTCACATGTTCCTCGCCGTTTAAGATGGCCTGATACAGATGAGCAATACTCCAGCGCTGAGGAATATTATAGCTGAACAGTTCTGTCAGCGTCTCGGCAGCCTGACCTGTGGTGCTGTTTCTCCATGTACGGAAAGGCACCAGCAGTTGACCGCCTTTATCAAAGGCCATATATCCGTGCATCATGGCACTAAAGCCAATGGCACCGATCTTTTTCAGCTGAACACCATATTTCTCCAGAACATCAGCGGCAAGATTCAGATAGCTCCGTCTCAATCCTGTCCAGATATCCTCCAGGGAGTAGGTCCAGAAACCATTTTCCAGACGATTCTCCCACTCATAATCTCCCGATGCGATCGGCTTATGGGACTCATCCACCAGTACGGCCTTGATCCTGGTGGACCCCAGCTCTATTCCCAGAACGGTACGTCCGTTCTCAATCGTTTCTTTAATAGAAGTCATGTACTCACCTCTTCTGACTACTTGCGGTATGCAACACTGTTCCACAGCAATTCATTCTTGAACTGGCGGATCGTTGTATCCTTGTCGATATAAACCGCTTCAATACCCATGCTGGCTGCCCAGTCACCCATCTGCTCTGCTGTCAGGTCATAGGAGAAAGCTGTGTGATGTGCGCCGCCTGCCAGGATCCATGCTTCTGCACCTGTGTAAAGGTTTGGCTCCGGTGTCCAGAATGCAGTAGCAACCGGCAGCTTCGGCATTGGTTTCTCTGTCTTTTTGCAGTTGACATTATTGATGATCAGACGGAATCTGTCGCCAAGATCGATGAGGGATGTGGCAATAGCCGGACCTTCCTTGGCTGTAAATACAAGACGGGCCGGATCCTCTCTGTCACCCATGGACAGAGGCTGTTCCTTGATGCTGATTCTGCCTTCAGCGATCGTCGGGCATACCTCCAGCATATGAGCCTGAAGGATACCTTCCTTGCCAGGCACCAGATTATATGTATAGTCTTCCATAAAGGATGTACCCTTTGCATCTTTCATGCCATTTGTCATGATCTTCATCAGACGAACCATGGCTGCTGTCTTCCAGTCACCCTCTGCACCAAAGCCGTAACCCTTTTCCATCAGTCTCTGGATGGCAAGACCAGGCAGCTGCTTCAGGCTTCCCAGATCTCCAAAGTGGGTAACGATTGCCTGATAATTGTTTTCTTCAAGGAATCTCTCAAAACCAATCTCGATACCGGCCTGAACAGCCACATGTCTGCGGAATTCATCTGCATCTCTGCCTTCCAGAAGGATATCGTATTTGTCATAATATTCCTCAACAAGGGCATCAATATCACCCTTGGATACAGCAGATACGGCTGCTGCGATCTCGTTGACCGGATAAGCATCGATCTCCCAGCCGAACTTGATCTGAGCTTCTACCTTATCGCCCTCTGTAACTGCAACGTTACGCATATTGTCCGCAATACGCATTACACGGATATGGCTGCTCTCAACGACACCAACAGCTGTACGCATCCACGATCCGATCTTCTTCTGTGTCTCAGCATCATCCCAGTAACCCATAACGACCTTGCGCTCCATACCAAGGCGGCTGAAAATGTGACCGTATTCTCTGTCACCATGGGCTGCCTGATTCTCGTTCATGAAATCCATGTCAATGGTATCATACGGAATCTCGCGGTTAAACTGTGTATGCAGATGAAGCAGAGGCTTTCTGTATTCCTGAAGGCCCAGAATCCATGATTTTGCTGGTGAAAATGTATGCATCCATGTGATAACACCGGCACAGTTCTCATCATTATTGGCCTCATTTAATGTCTTTCTGATCAGTGCATTGGTGATCAATGTAGGTTTCCATACAACCCTGTATGGCAAATTGCCTGAAGCATTCAGAGCATCAACGATTATTTTTGAATGAGCAGCTACATTCGCCAGGCACTCATCTCCGTACAGATCCTGTGACCCTGTACAAAACCAGAATTCATAATTCTTTACTTGTAACATTTTGATTTCCTCACTTTCTGATTAATCCCTTTTTATAAACATCCTATTCTGTACAATTTCTTACAATCCTATTATAAATTCTGTCCCGCTCTTTTTCTATTTCATAACACTATTGGTTTTCGATAAATGTTACCAAATCCGACCTGTAAGCTGCACGACACAAACACCGTGAGCCGGCACCGGTACTTCCAGCCGTCCCTCAGAAAGCTTTATCAGGTTTCCACTGTAAAGATCCCGGCAGGTAAAGGCTCTGTTCTCAATAAACAGACGGCTCACAGTACGCCACTGCTTCGTCTCCGTACATATTACCGATTCTTCATTACGGAAATTGAAAACCGCCACAACAAGACTGTTCTTTTCCAGTGAATCTGTAAGCCACACCGCATGGTCATCATCCTTCACTGCCTGCCGCGGCCGCCAGTCTCCCTCCTGCAGACTCAGAAGCTCACGATTCGTCAGCAGCTTCTCTGTCCATGTATCCAGCATTGTCAGATTGGCGCCAATCATCAGAGGAGACTTGAACAGGCACCACAGGGCGAACATGGTCTTCTGTTCTTCCCGGGTAAAGTCCGTCTCCCGCTCATTACGGAATCCACCGCCGATTCTGCCCAGAGGCAGCATATCACAATCCGGCCAGCAGCCCTCCGATATCACATACTGCCACTGCTCACAATAATCAAACATATGGCGAAGCAGCTGCCAGTTGTCCCAGAAATCATCACTGATCCGCCACATATTGGCATATCTGCAGTAGTGAGCCGCCTCACCGATCAAAGCCGGTCCCGGAGACAGGCTGAGAACGATCTCACGGCCACAGCCCATGATCGCCCGATGCAGCATTTCAATCTCATGCTTTCCCATATAAGGCCTGTCCTTATAAGCATGTGTATTGCAAATATCATCGCATTTAATAAAATCCACACCCCATGAAGCATATAATTCCATGATAGAGTCATAGTAAAACTGACTCTCAGGCAAATCACGCAGACCATACATATCCGGATTCCAGTCACAGATAGAGACGGGATCTGCCAGCATATCCGCCCGCAAACTGCCATCCGTATGCAGAACCGGCAAATGTCTGTGGGCAGCCTCCCTCGGAATTCCTCTCATGATATGAATGCCGAATTTCAGTCCTCTGTCGTGAACATAGTCTGCCAGCGGTTTAAAGCCTCTGCCGTTTGCCGAAGACGGAAAACGCTGCGGACATGGCAGCAGCCGTCCGTACGCATCCATCTCACATCGGCCAAAAGGAATATACTGATATATATTTCTCTGGCTGCCCGCGTCCCAGGCATACCACTGGATATCCACCACCACATATTTATAACCGTATTCCTTCAGGTGGTCAGCCATATAATCCGCATGGGCTTTAATATCTTCCTCTGTCACCGTCGTATCAAAAAAGTCATAGCTGTTCCAACCCCTGGGCGGAGTCTTCGCAAAATCATTCTTATTCATCTGTTCCTCCTGCTTTGATTTGAGATGTCCATTTTGCAGGAACATGCGGGCAGGACCGAACCTTCATGGCCGCCCTCAATTCCACATAACAGCCGCAGCGCCGGCACATCCCGGACAGCAAATCGTCACAGGATCTGCAGACGGAAAGACGGGATTCATATACTTCATCCGATACCCTGTCCTCCTCCGGAAGATTTTTAATATAGGTATACAGATTTTCATAAAATTCCTTCTCCGATGTCTCCCTTAAAAGACATTTCCTGCAAAATCTCTGTGACGATTCAGTCATCTTATGTACCTCTTTAAATTATATCCGCTTACCTAACGAACAGCCAGATGAATAACGCTGCATGGCGGAATGACAAAACTCAGCCCTTCTCCATCCCTTGTCGCATCATAAAAGGCAGCTGCGTGAACATTTTCCGGATCCTCAAAAGTATTCATGGCATGCATCTCCCCGGTCAGTATCTCCCCGGTCACCGCATGAATCTCCTGTCCCACTGTCACCGCATCCACTGTATAAGCTGTATCCGCTGACAGATTTGTCACGGTGATATGGATGATACCCTCATAATCCACAGAAACGGACTCGGTCAGGTTCGGCACCCTGTATTCATCATCCACACCGATCAGTTCCGTCTCAATATGACTTTCCAGCAGCTGTGCATCCTGATGGTGTTTGTACATATTAAAGATGTGCCAGGTCGGCGTCTTGATCATCCGGTCACCCTCCGTCAGGAGTACTGCCTGCAGTACATTGACCATCTGGGCAATATTGGCCATCTTCACACGATCACTGTGCTTATTAAAGATATTCAATGTAAGTCCTGCCACCAGTGCATCACGGATTGTATTCTGCTGATATAAAAATCCAGGGTTCGTACCCGGCTCCACCGTATACCAGGTACCCCACTCATCAACAATCATACCAATATGCTTCTCCGGGTCAAATTCATCCATGATTCCGCCATGTCGTCTGATCAGTTCATCCATATAGTATGCCTTGTACAGTGTCTTATACCAGACCTTTTCATCAAAATCCGTGGCGCTGCCCTTGATCTTCCAGCCTTCCGGATGTACATAATAATGCAGTGAGAGGCCATTCATAAAACCATGCTGTTCAGGTTCGCTGTGATTGAAGCAGGTCTTTAATACCTCTCT
>JAEDGN010000067.1 GCA_016297495.1 Coprococcus sp. | reverse complement strand
TTCAGCGATGTACCGCCGATAATCAGCACATCCGCTTCCGCGATGGCTCTGACACTCTTGCGGATGGTCGTATCATCCAGCCCTTCTTCATAAAGCACTACATCCGGCTTTACCATGCCGCCGCACTTCTCGCATCTTGGCACACCATCGGACTGTATCACATAATCCAGACCATAAGGCTTACCGCATTTCATACAATAGTTCTGCATGATCGTGCCATGGAGCTCATAGACCGCCCTTGAACCAGCCTGCTGGTGGAGGCCGTCAATATTCTGGGTCACAACAGCCTTCAGCTTGCCCATCGCTTCCAGTCTTGCCAGGGCTTTATGGGCCTCATTCGGTTGTGCATCGGTGTAGATCATGGTTGTTTTATAAAAATCATAGAATATCTCCGGTTTGCGCATAAAATAACTGTGGGACAGAATCTGTTCCGGAGAACAGCCGTATTTATGCACCGTATTGTAAATACCTGTCTCGCTTCTGAAATCCGGTATACCGCTCTCTGTGGATACCCCGGCACCGCCGAAAAATACAATATTATCCGATGCCTCAATCATTGCCTTCAATTTTAAAATATTATCCTGTTCACCCATATACTCGTCTCCCTTCTATTCATTTCGTTTCTTAAGATTTTCCAAAAATCTTCTTCAGGCTGAAACCCCTGACATTGATAAAGGGCCATCTCCGCTCCATATCCTTCAGATTGATACCCGCCTCCAAAAGCGCATCCTTATTGCTTATCTGTTTAAAGCAGGCCATGGCCTTATCTGCTTTTCCTGTAAACATCCATGCCCGACCTTCAAGCAGAAGATAATCCTCATCGCCGTCCTCCAGCCATGCTCTGTGGAACAGCTCTGCCGCCGCCTCCCCATGTCCCATACTGACCAGCAGATTGGCCTTCATGGCCATGATATCAGCCGCCTCCGGTTCCAGCTTCAGTGCCTTCTCGACCGCTTTCATGCCCGTCTTGACTTTTCCCAGCTGATGACAGGCCATAGCCAGATAGTAATAGCCGTCCGCCGCCTTTCCATTGAGAACAGAGGCCTGCTGCGCACAAAGCTCCATTTCCTTGATCTCCCTGATATCCTGACATCCGTCACTCATCATCTGCTCTGCCAGATATGCACATCTCTCCATGCAGGCATCATAATCCTTCCTGATCCGTCTGTCTATGGAGATATCCACAAAATCGTATCTCAGAAAAGCGTTTTTTCCACCGTATTTTTGTATCCAATCCACCAACGGATGATAACGGCTGTCATCCTCCTCGATCACTTCATAATATTTTTGTCCAAACTGAACATGTATCCGGCTCCGACGCTCCGGCTCCGGCAGTAAACAGACATTCCTCGCATCTGCCCGGACGTTGCCTTCAAGAAACAGGGATGGTCTCATTATATCCCGCCGTACTTCCGCATCCCGGTACCATCCCGCAGCGTAATACTGCCCGTCCCGCTCTTCTGCAAAAACAACTGTCACGCCCTTCAGCGTCTCACTTCGTACCGTACATTCATAGAAATCCTCCAGATTGATACAGCGGTCTCCGTTCTGCATTCTGGAGCGGGTCAGCCCGTAGCACCATCCGTCATAATCAAAAAATTCATTCATGAGAAGCGTGGACGTATCTTCGATCTTAACGACCAGAACCGCCATCTGCATCCCCTCCTCTCACCGCACAGATATGGCCGCAAAGCCCCATGCGCATTATTCATAAGATAAAAAGGCCGCCAAAATGCTCCAACAGTTAAAAAACGCCTGTCTACATTTTGGCAGCCCCCTTTATTCGCCACGATTATTCCGACATTAACATTTCTCCGGTTCAGGATAAGTCTCACCAAACAGTTCAACGGTCATGGACTGGATCTTCTGTTCTTCAACCGGTCTGTCCTGCCAGCCTGTTCTGACAGAGGCAATCTTATCTACCACATCAAGACCTTCGATCACCTTACCAAATGCAGCATACTGACCATCCAGATGCGGTGCGTTGGCATGCATGATAAAGAACTGGGAACCGGCGGAATCTGCCATCATAGAACGTGCCATGGACAGAACACCTCTCGTATGTTTCAGATCGTTCTTAAAGCCATTGATGTTAAATTCACCCTTAATGCGATAGCCAGGGCCGCCCATGCCTGTTCCCTGAGGGTCACCGCCCTGGATCATAAAGCCTGCGATAACTCTGTGAAAGATCAGCCCGTCATAAAAGCCCTTCTGTACAAGAGAAATGAAATTATTCACTGTATTCGGTGCGATCTCCGGATATAATTCAGCCTTCATCACATCGCCATTGGTCATTGTGATGGTAACGATTGGATTTGCCATTTTGTATCTTCCTTTCTTTCAATAACTGCTTATTATTTTACAGAAAAAAATGCTTTCTGTAAAGGGCCAGTATCAATGAACCTACGGATGCATGATGAGCTTGCCCATAATCTTCTGGGCATCCATCAGTTCGTGTGCTTTTCTTGCCTCCGACAGCGGCAGATCCCCATAAAACTTCGGCACAATTTCTCCGGACATAATACGATCCATGCAGATCTTCCGGATCTTTGCCAGTCTTTCCGGTTTGTTATCATAAACATGGAAAGAAAATGAACGCACTGCAGATGCATTCTTGGACTGCCGGATAATCGTATCCAGCTGATCTAATTCCGGACTGCCATTCAGCCAGTTATAAATGACAATCATACCAAAATCCGCCAGATACTCAAACTGGCTCTGGAAACGCTCGCCCACCAGCTGATCAAAGATGAGATCAACGCCCCTGCCATTGGTATATTCAAGAATAACATCCTTCTCATTCTCCTCTGTCCAGTTAAAAACGCACTGTGCACCAAGCGAACGGATATAATCACATTTCTCCTTTGTGCTTGCAGAGGCGATGACTTCAATGCCCTGCAGCAGAGCCGTCTGGATCAACGCAGTTCCAACACCGCCTGCAGCGCCGAATATATAAAGTGATTTTCCGTCAGTTCCCCGCCCCGCATCGTTCAGCAGGGAATATGCCACCATATAATTCAGGAATCCCGGCGCATACTGCAGGGGATATTCATTCGGAAATACGGTCACAAACTTCTGCGGCACAGCTATATATTCCGCATAGGCTCCATAACCCAATCCACTGTTGACACAGACTTTCATCCCCGGTTCAATCCCCGTCACTTCACTGCCCACAGCCTCCACGATACCGGCACATTCATTGCCCATCACCAGCTCCGGCGGTTTCTTCTCCAGAAACGGGCAAATACCGCTGCGCACAATAAAATCCGGCTTGCCCACACCAATATAAGCATTTTTAACAAGTACCTCATCGGCTTCCGGTACCGGTTTGGCCACATCTGTATAGCGGAGCACCTCCGGTCCGCCAAACTGATCAATAACAACTGCTTTCATTCTGCACCCCATCCTTCTCTGTTAATTTCAGTACATCCAACATACTAAGGTTATGATATAATCCACCCTGAAAGCTGTCAATAACACAGATATTTGATACATAGTATGATTTTTCATACTGAATACACTTTTTAAAGCAAAAAACCTGCAGGACCGCTCGTGCCGGGAACCTGCAGGACTGAATCATTATAAACAAAAAAGGAATCCGCTAAGGATTCCTTCTCTGTTCAGGTTTTTATAAATCATGCAGAAGATGGGAGTTGAACCCACACGAGTGTTACCTCACTAGAACCTGAATCTAGCGCGTCTGCCATTCCGCCACTTCTGCGTGCTTAGTTATAATACCAGATATAATTTAAAAATGCAAGTGTTTTTTTGAAAAAATTTAAAAAATTATAAAAATTAAAATTATTTCCCGTTTTTCGGTTCCGCAAAGGCAAACAGACGCTGCCCCAGATAATTAAAGCCTGTAAACAGAACCATTCCTGTGAACATGGCGGCATTTTCCTGTATCTTCTGTCCTGCGCCTGCTAAAACAGCCGATACGGCAGGCTTGGCAATACCATAGGCCAGCAGATAGCATACGGCAATATTGACCACAAATCGCACCACCTGCTTCCATGAACGCTCTTTATTCCGGAATGTAAAATACTTGTTCAGAAAAAAGCTAAGAATACTGGTCAATACATAATTGGCCACGGATGACACCCAATAACTGCAGCTGGCCAGATTATACAGACCAAACATAATACATGATCCTACCACCGTATTAATACATCCTACGATAATAAACTTCAGCAGTTTTTTATCAACCAGACCTGTTATCCTTTCCATCATATCCTGATCTACTCCTTTTAGAACCTGTTAAACTTCCCTGAGAGGATTCTCAATACTCTCCAGAATCCATCCCCTATCCTTCCATTGCGCTTTGACCACACAACAATTATAGAGTCCCTTTTTCCAGAACTTTTCAAGAGAGCACTGGTCCAGACAGCTTAATATTCCCCTCAGCGCAGCGCCATGGGTCGCCACCAGTACCGTATGTACGGAAGGTTCCTTCACAGACATTTCAGCCAGCTCATCCAGAAAGCTCTGGCATCTGTCTCTTAATGCACTCAGCTGCTCAGCTCCTTCCGGCGGCACATAAGCCTCCGGTCTCGTGAAGAGGTTCATGATATTCTCCGGCAACTTCTTAAAATCCATCCCCTCCGCCGTGCCAAAAGCCAGCTCCTGTACCCGCTCATCTGTCTGAATATCTGCCATATCCCATCCGGATACAATGGACGCTGTTTTGTGAGCCCGGATCAGCGGGCTCGAACAAACCCGGTCAAACGCGATGCCTTCTTTTCTGAAATAAGCCGCCGTCAACTCTGCCTGGCTGAGTCCGGTCTCATTCAAAGGGATATCGGTTCTTCCCTGAATCAATCCCTGTTTATTAAAATCTGTTTCTCCATGCCGTATAAAATATACAACCATTCAATCCCTGATCTCCTTTCTCCACATCCATCACAAAAACCATATCGCCTGATTGGTCGAGGATACGCTGACTACCCCCGCCTGCAGTAAAGACATCACATCTTCTTTATTCGTCACCAGCCCGCCAGCAATGACAGGGGTCTGGGAAATCTTACATATCTTCCTCACGATCTTCGGCATCATGGCCGGAAGAATCTCAATCACATCGGGCCTGGCTGTCCTGACCTGCTTCTCAATGTTCTCATAAGCCATGGAATCAATGACAAAAAGCCGCAGGACCGATGACATCCCAAGCTCTCCGGCATGTTTGACCAACGCCGGCTTCGTGGAAATAATACCGTCGGCAGCTGTGTACTTCCGGATAAAATCAACCGCAATATCCTTGGCGGACAGGCCGTTGATCAGATCAAGATGCACCATTGCCAGCTTATCTGCTGCCTTGACCTTTCTGACAATATCTGCGATATTACAAATATCTCCATATAATATAAATATTACCCGGCTGTCGCTTTCCAGGCATTTCTCCAGTCCCCGATCATCCTTTACCGCCGCAATAATCGGAGAATCCTCCAGCGCCTCCATGAATTCTTTTTTCATTTTCATATTCCTTTACCCAAAACTAAAATAATAGGGTGTTATCAAACACCCTATCATTATATAATGATTTTAAATTGTCTGCAAGTTTTACAGCTATGCTGCTTCAACGTTGCCTGCGGCCACAATATTGACACCGGTACCGGCCACATTCTCCAGTACAATATCACCAATGGCTACAGGTGCCGGAATGGTCAGACCCTTCAGTGCAGCCACACAATCGAAGATTCTGTCCTTCGGAATATCGGACTGGGTCTTGACATTGATCATTGGAACCTTACCGCCGGATACCTTCACGGTGGTGGTGACGATACGGGTCGGGTTGGTGACTTCCTTTCTCGCATAGATATCGCCCTTTACACAGGTATTGCCCTTAACTTCCTTAACTTCCTTGCCTTCCATTGTCACTGTGAGGGCGCATCCCAAAGGACAGCCGATACAGGTTAATTCTCTTGTTTCCATTCGTTATGCCTCCTCAATTTTAATTGTAATATGCTGCAGATCCGGATACTCGGCCAGTTTCTTCTTCAGAAGGATCACCTGCTCCATTTCACCCGGTGCCATAACAGGACGTTTACGCTTGCTGATCAGTTCATCATCAAAATATGTAGCAATCGCACAATTCTTATAAACATCACCCACACGGAAACGAACCGTCAGGGTATCTTCCATCTCTGTCGGACGGATATATTTCGGAACGGTGTAACGCACACCACCAACCGGAAGGATCTCCACAATCTTTGCCTCTGCCGTCTTACCCTTCAGAATATAAGCGGCTGCATTCTTGCCGGCAGCACCTGCCTCCTGAGACACATAGTCTACCAGGTCATGCACATGCAGCACATTACCACATGCAAAAATACCGTCAATATTGGTCTCCAGACTGTCATTAACGATTGGTCCGGATGTAATCGGGCTCAGAGCAACACCGGCACTCTTGCTCAGCTCATTCTCAGGGATCAGTCCGCAGGAAAGCAGCAGTGTATCGCATGTATAGCGCTCTTCTGTGCCAGGAATCGGATGGCGGTCAGGGCCAACCTCAGCGATGGTAACAGCCTCCACACGTTCTTTACCTTCAATATCAACAACTGTATGACTCAGCTTCAACGGAATATCAAAGTCATTCAGACACTGTACGATATTTCTCTTCAGGCCACCGGAATAAGGCATCAGCTCAGCGACAACCTTCACCTTTGCACCTTCCAGTGTCATACGTCTGGCCATGATCAGACCGATATCTCCGGAACCGAGGATCACGACCTCACGGCCCGGCATATAGCCTTCCATATTAACAAGGCGCTGTGCTGTACCTGCGGAATAGATACCTGCCGGACGATAACCCGGGATATTCAGAGCACCTCTGGAACGCTCACGGCATCCCATGGCAAGGATGACAGCTTTTGCCTGGAGGAGTATCATACCCTCCTCACGATTCATGGCAGTCACTACCTTATCCTCGGAGATATCCATAACCATTGTATTTAATTTATATTCAATATTTCTCTCCTTTACCTGCGCAATGAATCTTGCCGCATATTCAGGGCCTGTCAGCTCTTCTTTAAATGTATGAAGACCAAAACCATTGTGGATGCACTGGTTCAGAATACCTCCCAGATCCTTATCTCTTTCCAGGATCAGAATACTGTCGATACCATTATCTCTTGCAGCAACGGCAGCTGCCAGACCTGCAGGACCACCGCCAATAATAATCAGATCATATGCTTTCATGATGCGCCCTCCTATATCTCTTTATTGGTACCGATGACGATATTGGAACCGACACCGTTCTTTGTAATATCAAACATACTCATTGGTACTTCACGTTCCAGGATCTCCATGGTCCTCGGAGAACAGAAGCCTGCCTGGCATCGGCCCATGCCTGCCCTTGTCCGGCGCTTCACACCATCAAGAGAACGGGCACCCAGCGGACGGTGAATGGCATCAAGAATCTCGCCCTCTGTAACCATTTCACAACGGCAGATGATATTACCATAAGCCGGATTCTTCTTAATCAGCTCATTTCTCTCCTCAAGGCTCAATGTATCCGGATCAAGAATTCCCTTACGGATCGGATTGAAATCAGGATTTACTTCCGGATTCAGCATCTCCTTCACCATATCGGCAACCATAACGCCGATGGCCGGTGCGGATGAAAGACCCGGAGACTCAATACCTGCCACATTGATAAAGCCCTTTGCATCCGGTGCCTCACCAATGATAAAGTCATCACTGTCCTCATGAGCACGCAGACCGGCAAAGGAAGTGATTACCTGGCGGAGCGGTACATTTTTCACACTCAGGGAAGCTGTTCTTCCCAGAGAATCCAGACCATCCTGTGTTGTATTGACACTTTCCTTGTTCTCCACATCCACAGCTGTCGGTCCCACCAGCAAATTGCCGTGAACCGTCGGCGTAACAAGAACACCCTTGCCCATTTTGGACGGCAGCTGGAAAATGGTGCTGGATACATGCTTGCCTGCATCCTTATCCAGCAGCATATATTCGCCCTTTCTGGCTGTAATATGCAGCTTACGTTCGCTAACCATATTGTTAAATACATCGGCATAAACACCAGCCGCATTGATCACGATCTTTGCTTCCTTCTCCTCGGAAACCTTTGTATCTGTATGAGTCACGGAAAGGCTGTAACCCGCCTCTGTCTTCGCAATGGCATCCACCCGGGTATTCAGGAAGAACTCCACACCATTGCTGCATGCATTTTCCGCATAACCCATGGTCAGATGGAACGGACATACGATACCTCCTGTCGGAGCAAAAAGAGCACATACCACATCATCACTGAGATTCGGTTCCTTGGCCAGCAGCTCATCCCTGCTCAATATCTGAAGGCCCGGAACCCCATTGGCTCTGCCTCTCTCCATCAGCACCTCCAGACCCGCCGGATCCTGATCCTTCGTACAGACAACCACGGATCCATTCCTTCTGAAAGGAACATCCAGCTCCTCTGCAATCTGATCCATCATTGCATTGCCCTCAACATTGACCTTCGCCTTCATACTGCCCGGTACAGCATCAAAACCCGCATGAATAATGGCACTGTTGGCCTTGGATGTACCGCAGCATACATCCTCCTCCCTTTCAATCACACAAACCTTCAGCTGATACCTCGACAGCTCCCTTGCGACAGCACTGCCCGCAACACCTGCGCCAATAATCGCTACATCATACATAAATCCAATCTCCTTTCTCCTCAAAGCATTCCCCATACCGCCCTGCAGGATAAAAAAAGGCAAGGGAAATAAAGCGATTATATCGCTCTACTTACCTTGCTCTTCTCTCCTGGTAATCACAATATTGTTATATACAAGTATGTTACCACCGAAATAATGAAAAAGCAACCACTTTTTCATTATTCTTCTCACATAATTTATTCACCGGCAGAATAGATAGACGCAGATCCTGCGGACAGATCAATGAAACGATCCCATATTCTTTCATTTTCCCCCTTTTATAAACAAATTTTTCCTGCTAAAATAAACATATCCTAATTCTGCATCGACAGATATCTGTCGATGACGATTATGAACGTCAGGGGAGTGTTATGAAATGACTGTCAATTATCAATGTCTGCGTGAACTTGAAAATCAGGATTTATTCGAGAACAGCGACCATCGCGCCCGCTTCTCGGAGCTGATGAGCTGCTACTGTAATTACCCTTTCTTCAATAAGGGCCTGTGTAAATGCATGTATCTTTCCAGCTGGGATATGGAACATTTCATTCAGATGCTGGATATTCTCAACAATATGACACTGGATAAGAGCCGTGATGTAGAACTGATGAAAGACAACGGCAAGGTCCTGGAATATGCTTCCGATGGATATGATAAATATATCTTCCAGATGAGTGATGCATTTCTCAACGATGAACCTTATGAAATACCGGATGCACCCATTGCAGAAGAAGGTCTCTACATCATGCGCCGGGGGCTTCAGGCCGCACAGATCATCGACCGGATATTTGAAGAAAATAAAAATGACGAAGACGAATAATCAATGAGCTGCCATATGAAAGACGTACGAGATTCTCTTTCATATGGTAGCTCAAAAATAATCAGGTCCACAAATCCGCCCAGAGTATCCTGCAGCGGCCAGATACTGCCGCCGCTTTAATCCAGGAATCTGATGGCAGTGCCGTATGCCAGCACTTCTGCAGCTCCCTGCATGATGGCCGATGAACCAAAACGAACACCGATGATGGCATCAGCGCCAAGGGCTTCCGCATCGTCCACCATTCTCTTGGTAGCAATGGCCCTTGCCTCGTTCAGCATCTCCGTATAACCGACGATCTCACCGCCCACCAGCGTCTTCATACCGGCCATAAAATCACGGCCGATGTTCTTGCTCTCAACAACGGTACCTCTCACCAGACCCAAAACTTCAAAATTCTTTCCCGGATAATTCTCAATACTTACTAGCTTCATCCCATTCTCCCCCTTCGATTTCCTTCATTCGTTCCCTGCAGGCATAGACAACTCCGAGGATCACCAGTATCGGTATTGCAACCATAATAACGATTATACTATCACCCACCGGATCATTTCCACCCGAAAAGACAATGCCCAACAACAGTATAATATATAGGAGCATGATCACGACGGTAATAATGGTGAAAACAACAGCCCCCGTCTTCCTCCTGCCCTTGTCTGCCTTCCGTACCGGAGCATCTGCTCTATGCATCAGATCCCGTCTGTCCGGATTCAAGTCCACAGGCTGCTCCTCATATGGTCTTCTTTCCTCCATGAGCTGTCCCTCCTCAATTCAAGACTTGCTCGCCGCCTAAGAGACGGGAGTCATCTCACATCTGATACTCTCTCTGTTCGGTGACTTCTTCCGAACAGCCATCGTCAGCTGCTTCACTTACTATATTACAGGTTATAATATGGAAAAACAACTGTTTTGGGGGAATGTCAGGAAATCTTAATATTCGCTATGTCAGATACTTCAGCAGTGCCTGACAGCCTTCATAAACATCATCATAGGTTTCATCAAAATTGCCCGTATACCACGGATCTGCAATCTCATCGTTGCGGCCCGCAAAGCTCAGCAGCGTATAAACCTTCTTCTCCGGATCACTGCCGATGATCCGCATGATATTACGGATGTTCCACTTGTCCATGCCAATCAGATAATCATAGTGGACATAATCTCCCTTCGTCATCTGACGGGCGTATTTCCCTGAAACGGAAATACCGTACTGCGCCAGCTTCCGCCTGGTGCCCGGATGCACCGGATTCCCGATCTCCTCCGTGCTCGTCGCAGCGGAAGCAATCTCAAACTTGTCCGAAAGGCCCGCCTTGCGAACCATGTCCTTAAAAACAAACTCTGCCATAGGGGAACGGCAGATATTGCCGTGGCA
>JAEDGN010000066.1 GCA_016297495.1 Coprococcus sp. | reverse complement strand
CAGGTTGTTTCCTGGTATGACAATGAGAATTCTTACACAAGCCAGATGGTAAGAACAATCAAATACTTTGCTGAATTAGCATAATTCTGAATATTCAGAATAAGTAAATACGATCCTGTACGGGTCCGGTCTAGTAGGGACCGGGCCCATTTTTAATGATAGATTAAGGAGATAATGATAATGCTGAATAAAGTTTCTGTTGATGATATTAATGTAAAGGGTCTTAGAGTTTTAGTAAGATGTGATTTCAACGTTCCTCTGCAGGATGGCAGGATTACAGATGAGAACAGACTGGTTGCTTCACTTCCGACTATCAAGAAGCTGATCGCTGATGGCGGTAAGGTTATCCTCTGCTCTCACCTTGGCAAACCGAAGGGAGAGCCAAAGCCTGAACTTTCTCTTGCACCGGTTGCTGTGCGTCTGAGCGAGCTCCTTGGTCAGGAAGTAAAATTTGCAGCAGATCCTGAGGTTGTAGGTCCTAATGCCAGAGCTGCAGTGGCTGCCATGAAGGATGGCGATGTGATTCTTCTTGAGAATACACGTTACAGAAAAGAAGAGACAAAGAACGGTGAAGAGTTCAGTAAAGATCTTGCAAGCCTCTGCGATGTTTATGTCAATGACGCATTCGGTACAGCCCACAGAGCTCACTGCTCCAATGTTGGTGTTACACAGTTCGTAAAAACAGCAGCTGTTGGTTATCTGATGCAGAAAGAGATCGATTTCCTCGGCAATGCAGTCAATAATCCTGCAAGACCATTTGTGGCAATTCTGGGAGGTTCCAAGGTTTCCAGCAAGATTTCCGTTATCAATAATCTGCTGGATAAAGTGGATACACTGATTATCGGCGGTGGTATGGCTTATACATTTATGAAGGCTCAGGGCGGCAGCATCGGAACTTCTCTGGTAGAGGATGACTATCTTGATTATGCCAATGATATGATCAAAAAAGCAGCTGATAAGGGTGTTAAGATGCTTATTCCTGTAGACACAGTCATTGCTGATGCATTTGCCAATGATGCCAACGCTAAGGTTGTTGAAGCGGGCAAAATCGATGACGGCTGGATGGGTCTTGATATCGGTCCAAAGACCCGTGAACTGTTTGCGGCAGCTGTTAAGGATGCAAAAACAGTTGTATGGAACGGCCCTATGGGTGTATTTGAGATGCCGAATTTTGCAGCAGGTACAGTAGCTGTTGCAGAAGCACTGGCTGAAACAGACGCTGTCACCATCATCGGCGGCGGTGATTCTGCAGCAGCTGTTAACCAGCTTGGTTTTGGTGATAAGATGACACATATCTCCACAGGCGGCGGTGCATCCCTTGAATTTCTTGAAGGCAAAGAGCTTCCGGGTGTAGCTGCAGCAACAGATAAATAATTTTTATTTTTGGGAAGGAATGTTTTATATGCGTAAGAAAATTATTGCCGGTAACTGGAAGATGAACAAGACACCGAGCGAGGCCGTAGCTCTTGTTGAAACATTAAAGCCGCTCGTTGCCAATGACGATGTAGATGTTGTTTTCTGTGTACCTGCCATTGATATTATTCCTTGTATGGAAGCTGCCAAAGGTTCTAATATCAATATTGGTGCCGAAAATATGTATTTTGAGGAATCCGGTGCCTATACAGGCGAAATTGCGCCGGCTATGCTGACAGATGTGGGCGTTAAATATGTTGTTCTCGGCCATTCTGAGAGAAGAGAATATTTTGCAGAGACAGATGAGACTGTCAACAAAAAGGTCCTGAAGGCTTTCGAGCATGGCATCACTCCGATCATCTGCTGCGGTGAATCTCTGACACAGAGAAAACAGGGCATTTATATTGAGTGGATTCGTATGCAGATCAAGATTGCATTCCAGAATGTAACAGCTGATCAGGCCAAGACAGCAGTTATTGCCTATGAGCCGATCTGGGCCATTGGTACAGGCGAGACAGCAACATCTGATCAGGCTGAAGAAGTATGCGGAGCCATTCGTCAGTGCATTAAAGAAATCTATGATGAGGCTACTGCTGAAGCTATCCGTATTCAGTATGGCGGTTCCGTTAATGCAGGTAATGCTGCTGAATTATTTGCAAAACCGGATATTGATGGCGGTCTTGTAGGCGGTGCATCACTGAAACCGGATTTTGGAAAGATTGTCAACTATAACAAATAAATCTTGTAATAGTTCTGCCGGATGATTGATTCGGCAGAATTGTTATTGTTTGAGGAAGAGAGTAAAAATGAGTAAAAGACCAACAGTTTTAATGATACTTGACGGTTTTGGCCTGAATGAGAAGAAAGAGGCCAATGCTGTTTTTGAAGCAAATACACCGGTCATTGACGGGTTAATGGCAACCTGTCCATTTGTTAAAGGCAATGCCAGCGGCATGGCTGTCGGTCTGCCTGAAGGACAGATGGGAAATTCAGAGGTAGGTCATCTGAATATGGGGGCCGGTCGTATTGTCTATCAGGAACTGACAAGAATCACCAAGGAGATCAACGATGGCACTTTCTTTGAAAATCCTGCTTTATTAAAAGCGGTTGAGACTGTAAAAGCCAATCATTCCGCCTTACATCTGTACGGCCTCCTGTCAGATGGCGGTGTCCACAGTCATAATACACATCTCTATGGACTTCTTGACCTTGCTAAACGTCATGGACTGGAAAAGGTTTATATTCACTGTTTCCTGGATGGACGAGATACACCGCCTGCATCTGGTGCGGATTATATTAGAGAACTTTATGAGAAGACAAAGGAGATTGGTGTCGGCCAGATTGCCACGGTCATGGGACGTTATTATGCCATGGATCGTGATAACAGATGGGAGCGTGTGGAAAAGGCATACCGCGCCATGGTCTATGGTGAAGGCAATCAGGCTGAATGCCCTTATGAAGCCGTAAAAGCGTCCTATGAACAGGAAGTATTTGATGAGTTCGTTGTACCAACAATTGTTGTGAAGGACGGCCAGCCGACAGCAACCATTAAAGACGGCGATGCGATTATTTTCTTCAATTTCAGACCGGATCGCGCCCGTGAGATTACACGTACTTTCTGTGACGATGAATTCACCGGTTTTGACAGAGGAACTCGTAAGAATGTGACTTATATCTGTTTTACAGAATATGATGTGACGATTCCGAATAAAGAAGTGGCTTTCCATAAGGTATCTGTAACCAATACGTTTGGCGAATATCTTGCAGCTCATCATATGACGCAGGCACGTATTGCTGAAACAGAGAAATATGCCCATGTAACATTTTTCTTCAACGGCGGTGTAGAAGAACCAAACCCTGGAGAAGACAGAATCCTTGTTAAATCTCCGAAGGTTCCGACCTATGATCTGAAACCTGAGATGAGCGCCTACGAGGTATGTGACAAGCTGGTTGAGGCCATTCAATCCGGCAAATACGATGTCATTATTATTAATTTCGCCAACCCGGATATGGTTGGACATACGGGTGTTGAGGAAGCTGCCGTCAAAGCCGTAGAAGCAGTTGATACCTGTGTCGGACGTGCGGTTGATGCACTGAAAGCTGTAGATGGACAGATGATCATCTGTGCTGATCACGGCAACTGTGAACAGCTGATCGATTATGAGACAGGGGTACCTTTCACAGCACATACGACCAACCCTGTACCATTTATTCTCGTGAACTATGATCCTGCATATACTTTGCGTGAAGGCGGCTGTCTGGCAGATCTGGTTCCAACCCTCATTGAAATGATGGGTATGGAAAAACCGACTGAAATGACAGGAAATTCTCTCTTAATTAAAAAAACAATTGATTAACTGATAAGCTTATGCTATAATAATACAGATTGATTGCAGGAGGTGTATGCATGAGCACTATCAGAATTGCAGTGACAGTGGTTTACATTGTTTTATGTTTAGTTCTTGTATTTTTAGTATTTAAGGGAAAAGGTCAGGGTGCTGATCTTTCAGGCGGCATTGCCGGAAGAAGTGCTGACACATATTTCACGACCCATGGTAAGAAGCACACAGAAGATGCGATGCTTGAGAAGGCAACAGCGATTATGGCTGCTGTTTTCATTGTATTATCCCTGATTATGAACATGGGATGGGGATACTAGAATAAAAACACTCCTTCGGGAGTGTTTTTGTTCTTTACGGGCATACTATAGAGACATAATATTCTATGCATGGGCGGTGATCCGGGACGGATTTTGTAAAATGCAGGAGGTGATTGATGATGAATGACGTTGTATTTGAAGCAAGAAGACAGATGATTCTTGATTTTATAGAGGAAAAGACCTATAAACCCATGAAGTTCAAGGAACTGTGCATGGTATTTTCCGTACCGAAAAAGGAGAAGGAGGAATTTAAGGAATTCCTTGATCAGCTTATTGCAAAGGGTGACCTGATGCTGACTTCACAGGGGCGATATAAAAAGGCTGAAGCTGATATTTTGACAGGAAAATTCTGCGGCAGTACACGCGGCTTTGGTTTTGTTACTGTGGAAGGTATGGCAGAGGATATATTCATTCCGCCGGATGAAACAGGCGGCGCCTTTCATGGTGATACGGTTCTCATACAGCTGCTTTCGCCGGCATTGCATTCAGGAAACTCACATACTTCCAGACGTGCAGAAGGGAAGGTTCTTCAGGTTGTAAACAGAGGCTTTGAGGAGATCGTGGGAACGTTCCAGAAGAATAAGAATTATGGATTTGTCATTCCGGACAATCAGAAGATTGCCAATGATATTTTTATTCCTTCAGGGAAAACCATGCATGCTGTCAATGGGCATCGTGTTGTGTCCAGGATTACGGATTACGGAAGCGGCACGAAGAATCCGGAAGGTATCATTACGGAGATTCTCGGACATGCGGATGATCCGAAGACAGATGTGCTGTCTGTCATAAGAGCTTTTGGCATTCCATCAGAATTCCCGGAGGAAGTCCGTCAGCAGCTGGTCTCCATACCGGAAGCAGTCAGTGCAGAGGAGACGGCAGGACGGCTGGATTTAAGAACCCTCATGACGGTCACCATTGACGGAGAAGATGCCAAGGATCTGGACGATGCCATTACTCTGGAAAAACGTGGAGACCATTACCTGCTCGGTGTGCATATTGCAGATGTGACACATTATGTTACGGAGAATTCTCCTCTGGACAGGGAAGCATTGAATCGGGGAACCAGCGTTTATCTGGTCAACAAAGTCATTCCAATGCTCCCACATCAGCTTTCCAATGGCATTTGTTCTCTGAATGAAGGTGTGGACCGTCTGGCATTGAGCTGCCTGATGGAGATCGATGCTCGCGGCGGTATCATCGGACATGAGATTGCTGAAACGGTGATCCGTGTGAATCATCGGATGTCCTATACTCAGGTCAGCCGTATTCTTGAAGGGGACAGAACACTTTCTGAAACCTACAATGATGCTGTGGCGATGTTCCGGGATATGAAGACATTGTCAGATCTTCTCCGTGAAAAAAGGAGAGAACGCGGCGGCATTGATTTTGATTTTCCTGAATCGAAAATTATTCTTGATAAGAATGATTTCCCTGTGGATATCCATCCATATGACAGGAATCCTGCCACAAAGATCATCGAAGATTTTATGCTCATGGCCAATGAGACCATTGCTGAAGATTTCTACTGGCAGGAACTGCCATTTTTGTATCGAACTCATGAATCACCGGATACGGACCGTATCCGCCGTCTGATGATATTGATCAGGAATTACGGATATCATTTGAATATCCGTCAGGACAGTGTGCATCCAAAGGAATTTCAGAAGCTTCTTGGGCGTATTGAAGGAACACCGGAAGAAACGATGATATCCCGTCTTGTACTTCGCTCCATGAAGCAGGCGAGGTATACAACGGAGAATTTTGGACATTTTGGTCTGGCAGTGTCCTATTACTGTCATTTTACTTCACCGATACGAAGATATCCGGATCTCCAGATTCACCGTATTATTAAGGAGAATATTAAAGGACAGCTGAATGACGAGAGACAGGCTCATTATTATCATATTCTTCCGGAGATAGCCATACAGACCAGCAGTACGGAGCGAAGAGCTGATGAGGCGGAACGGGAAGTTGAGAAAATGAAGAAGGCTGAATATATGTCCAGGCATATCGGTCAGCGCTATACCGGTGTTGTATCCGGTATTACCAATTGGGGCATGTATGTGGAACTGCCAAATACCTGTGAAGGTCTGATCCGCCTGCAGGATATGGAAGATGATTATTATATTTTTGATGAGGCCAGTTATACACTGAAAGGCGAGGATACGGGACGTGTTTTCAGACTTGGAGAGAGGATTGACATCATTGTCAGGGATGTGGATTTCTTATCAAAGACAGTGAATTTTATGCCTGATGATGGTTTTACAGATGACTGGATAGTCACAGAGGGGGAATAAATAATGGCAGGAAAAGGAACAAAACTGATTGCCAACAATAAGAAGGCCTATCATGATTATTTTATAGAGGATAAGTATGAAGCTGGTATTGTTCTGCATGGCACAGAGGTCAAATCTCTCAGAATGGGAAAATGCAGCATCAAGGAATCTTTTATTCATCCTGAAAATGGTGAGATTTATATTGAGCATATGCATATCAGTCCTTATGAAAAAGGCAATATTTTTAATAAAGATCCGCTGAGGACCAGGAAGCTTCTTCTTCATAAGAGAGAAATACTGAAGTTGCTGGGACAGGTTTCACAGAAGGGCTATACGATTGTTCCGCTGCAGGTCTATCTGAAAGACAGTCTCGTGAAAGTTGAAATTGGTCTTGCCAGAGGTAAAAAACTTTACGATAAGCGAGAGGATATAGCGAAGAAAGACCAGAGAAGAGAAGCAGAGAGGGATATGAAAGTGCGTCTGCGTTAGGAGGTAACAAAAGATGATTGAATTTTTGGTTTTGATGATCCCGCTGGCGGGAACGACCCTTGGCGCAGCTATGGTTTTTTTACTGAAAGATAAAATTAATCCGCGGATTGAGAAGGCATTGCTGGGTTTTGCATCTGGAGTCATGATTGCAGCGTCTGTCTGGTCTTTGCTGATTCCATCCATTGAGATGGCAGAAGGGCAGGGAAAGGCGGCATGGCTTCCTGCAGCCGCAGGTTTTTTGCTGGGTATTGCTTTCCTGCTGATTCTGGACAGCATCATACCACATATTCATCTGGACAGTGACCAGCCTGAAGGAACACCGGCAAAACTTTCCAAAACAACGATGATGCTTCTGGCTGTGACGCTTCATAACATTCCAGAAGGAATGGCAGTCGGTGTAACATTTGCCGGTGCGTTGGCCGGCAATGCGGGAATTACTCTGGCGGGTGCAATGACCTTATCTATCGGAATTGCCATTCAAAACTTTCCTGAAGGTGCCATTGTTTCCATGCCTCTTACGAGTGAGGGCATAAGCAAAAAGAAAGCATTTATATGTGGTATGCTGTCAGGCGCTGTTGAGCCGGCGGCGGCATTTATTACGGTATTATTGACCGGTATGATCACACCTTTTCTTCCGTATCTTTTGTCATTTGCAGCCGGTGCCATGATCTATGTGGTTATTGAGGAATTAATACCGGAAGCGCAGTCCGGTGAACATACAAATATCGGCACCATTGGCGCAGCACTGGGATTCGTCCTGATGATGATACTGGATGTGGCGCTTGGATAAAACGTAACTTTCAAAATCTGGTTTATTGACTTTTATGTAAAGTTTGTTATAATGTAATAAGCTTCATCGATCGTTTGCATACCGAACATGTCCCGGTGGTAAGGACTGCAAGGGCTTGTACTGGTTTCGACGGGGATGTTGAAGTTTGAGAAGCCATCCGCAGACTCCGGAACTGCGTTAAAAGCTGGAACTTAAATATAAAAGCAGACGATAAGTTAGCTTTAGCTGCCTAATCAGGCGCTTGTCGGCCCGGGAGTGCTCACCATTCCGGTCACCGGCATCGACTTTGGTGAGGACCTCCAGAGCCTAAGCTTTGCGGCTTTGGAAAATTTATGAAGCTACTGATGTCATAAGCCTGTCATTAGGCGTATGACAGAGGGAATTTCCGTATAATGACTGTGATGGGAGATGCTTGGATGGAGATGTCTTCGGACCGGGGTTCGACTCCCCGCAGGTCCACTATTTATAAATGCCTGAAATGCTTAATTTCGGGCATTTTTTCTTCCCTTGACAATAGCGGTTTTATACTATACCATTGATTGAACAGGCAATTTGTCGAAGGGAAAAGGGATAGCAGAATGGATAAGGTAAGTATGAAAAATATTTGGCAGAAGTTTGTAGGAAATAAAGGATTCTACAGGATGGTTTTGATGATTGCTGTACCGATCATGGTCCAGAATGGTATTACGAATTTTGTCAGTTTGCTGGACAATATCATGGTCGGACAGGTTGGTACCGAGCAGATGTCCGGTGTGGCCATTGTTAATCAGTTGATGTTTGTATATAATCTGTGCATTTTTGGAGGTATTTCGGGAGCAGGCATATTTACAGCACAGTATTTTGGACTGAATGATCAGGACGGAATCCGTCATACTTTTCGCTATAAGATATGGATGGGGCTTATATTAACGGCAGGAGCCATTCTGCTTTTTCTGGCAGGAGGTCAGAACCTGATTCAGACGTATCTGAGCGGAAACAGTGATGGCGGTGATCTGCAGGCAGCTTTAATGTATGGACAGCAATATCTGCGGGTTGCGCTGCTTGGACTTCCGGCATTTATGATGGTACAGGTATATGCCAGTACGCTTCGTGAATGCGGTGAGACAGTTGTGCCGATGAAGGCGGGGATTCTGGCTGTCATTGTGAATCTTTGCTTTAATTATCTTCTCATTTACGGCAAGTTCGGTTTTCCTCAGCTGGGTGTTGTGGGAGCAGCGGCAGCGACAGCCATATCACGTTATGTGGAAGCTGTGGTGGTTATTGTGTGGACCCATTCTCACAGAGACAGGAATCCTTATATCACCGGTATTTACAGAACGATGAAAGTACCTTTGTATCTTGTAAAGAATTTTTTCATAAAAGGTGCACCACTGCTTGTAAACGAAACACTGTGGGCGGCAGCTATGGCCATGCTGACACAATGTTATTCCGTTAGAGGACTGAATGTTGTGGCAGGAATGAATATTGCCAATACGATTAATAATGTTTTTAATGTTGTCTTTATAGCACTGGGAGATTCGGTGGCTATTATTGTCGGACAGCTTCTGGGAGCCGAGAAGATGAAAGAGGCCAGAGACACGGACAATAAGATGATTGCTTTTTCAGTTGCCTGCTGTACGCTGGTGGCAATTGTGATGTTTCTCATTGCACCGTATTTTCCGAGGCTCTATAATACAACGGATCAGGCGCGTGAACTGGCAGCACGATTTATTATGGTTCAGGCTGCTTTCATGCCGCAGAATGCTTTTCTGCATGCAGCCTATTTTACATTGAGGTCAGGTGGAAAAACCATCATCACATTTTTATTTGACAGTGTATTCATCTGGTGTGTCAGTGTACCCATTGCATTCTGTTTAAGCCGCTATACCGGTCTTTATGTTGTCTGGATCTTTGTGATGGTACAGATTGGTGACTGGATCAAATGTATCATTGGTTTCATCCTGGTCAAAAAAGGTGTGTGGATACAGAATATTGTGAATGATAAGATAGGATGAGTATGCATTTGATATGGAGAATATGGCATTAATAAATGGAGTATAGGGATGTTAGGGGGACTTAAAAATGACACTGGATCAATATAATGCTATAGAAGTCAGTCAGTACTATCGCCGGCTGGATGCAGCATCTCTGGAGTCGGATCGCTGCTATGAGATCACCCTGCTGGAAGGTGCTTTTGCTGGTTTGAAAATGCTGCTGACTGCAAAAAGGGAATTATTGGCTGTCTGTCAGCTCAGGAAAAGTGGAATGGCTGATATGTCTATGGAAGCCGAAGAAGAAGTGGAAGAAACTGTGAATGTCATTTTGTCATCAGAAGAGCTTTTTGCAAGTCATCTGCCGGCAGTTAAAATGGCAGCCTGTGGTTCTGTTTTTATTGAAAAAACAGGCGGTGGTCAGCACCTGGTTATCTGTGGTGCCGGGCATGTTTCCATTGCTCTGATCCGAATTGCAAAAATGATTGGTTTTAAAATCACAGTCATTGATGACAGACCATCTTTCACTAATAATGCAAGGGCAGCAGGCGCCGATAAAGTTATCTGTGAGGCATTTACACCAGCATTAAAGGCCATGGATGATGGTGATGCACCGTATTTTGTTGTTGTAACCCGCGGGCATCAGTATGACGTAGACTGCATGCATGAGATTCTGAAGAAAAAGCACAGCTATATTGGTATGATGGGAAGCAGAGTCCGCGTAAAAAATCTGAAAAACGGACTATTAAATGAAGGTTTCGATGCAGCGCTCCTGGACAGTGTTCATATGCCTATAGGGTTAAAGATCGGCGCTCAGACACCGGAGGAAATTGCGGTATCCATCATTGCTGAGATTATAGAGTGCCGGCGCAGTTCGGCGGAAGACTATCATTATTCAAGGCAAATGATGGATGCATTATGCAAACATACTACCCATGATATGTCCATGGCTTTGGCAACTATTGTAGTAAAGAAGGGCTGTGGACCGAGAGAGGCTGGTACAAAAATGATTGTTCTGGAGGATGGCAGCCTGATCGGGACCATTGGCGGCGGATGTGCAGAAGCCGCTGTTATTCAGAAGGCCCGATATTGTATGCGCAATAAGAGCTGTGCCCTGGAGCACGTGGATATGACAGGAAGAGAAGCGGCAGAGAATGGTCTGGTGTGTGGCGGTGTCATGGATGTATTTATACAGTATCTCAGTTAAATCGCACTCTATATCAGAATAGTATATATTTTTTGAAATTTTTGAAATTTTTTTAAAAAAGGGGTTGATTTTTTTCGGAATCTGGTATATTATATCAGAGTAATGAATGGCTCGTTGGTCAAGCGGTTAAGACGCCGCCCTCTCACGGCGGAAACAGGGG
>JAEDGN010000158.1 GCA_016297495.1 Coprococcus sp. | reverse complement strand
CCTGCCTTGGAAGCCGCATAGTTGACCTGTCCGGCATTGCCGGCAATACCCACAACAGAAGCCATATTAACAATACGTCCATACCTCTGTTTCATCATCTGGCGGGCCGAAAAACGGATGCAGTTGAAAGCTCCCTTCAGATTCACATCGAGAACCTTCGAAAAATCATCTTCACTCATGCGGAGCAGCAGACCGTCCTTCGTTATGCCTGCATTATTGATCAGAATATCAATTCTTCCAAACCTGCTGATAACATCCTTGAAAAAAGCCTCACAGGCTGCAAAATCACTGACATCACACTGTATGGCCTCCGCTCTGCCTCCCTCTGTCAGTATCTCCTGTCTGACAGCCTCAGCCCTTTCTGCCGAACCGTTATAATTGATAATAACTGTCGCACCGAGGGCAGCCAGCTTCTTGGCAATGGCTTTCCCGATTCCCCGTGATGCCCCCGTTACGACTGCAATTTTTCCATCTAACATATCTCTTCTCCTACACCGATGCCGTCAGCTCGCTGACAACCTTTTCTGCCTCTTCCCAGCTGCCGATATTGTACATCTTCACATTTCTGTTGATCTTGCGCATAAATCCCGCCAGAGTCCTGCCCGGTCCAATTTCCACAAATGTATCTACACCGTCTGCGATCATGGCTTCCATGCTCTCCTGCCAACGGATCGGAGCAGACACCTGTCTGGCCAGAAGATCTCTGGTCTCCTCAATATTTGTCACATATTCCGCTGTAACATTGGTCACATAAGGAATCTGAAGCGGTGCAAATTCTGTCTTAGCCAGTTCCTTAGCCAGTTCTTCTCCCGCCGGTACGAGCATTGGTGAATGGAACGGCCCGCTAACGTTGAGCATCACTGCCCGTCTCACTCCGGCTGCTTTCAGTGCCTCCACTGCCTGTTCCACTGCCTCGGTCCTTCCCGTAATAACCGTCTGACCCGGACAGTTATAATTGGCTATACTGACATCATCAATATCCTGAATGCAATTCTCAATAAGGGAAATCTCCGCACCAAGAACAGCCGCCATGGCGCCTTCTCCCGCAGGAACTGTATTCTGCATCAGGATGCCTCTTTTTCTTACCAGCCGGATGGCATCCTCTTCCTTCATACCACCGGCCACGCTGACGGCACAGTATTCTCCAAGACTGAGTCCCGCCGTCACATCCGGCTTCAACCCCTTTGCCTCGATGACCTTTGTCATGGCCAGACAAGTGGTAACCATGGCAGCCTGAGTATATTCTGTCAGATCCAGCTGATCATTTTCTTCAAAGCATAATGCTTTCATATCTATCTGCAAAGCTTCCGTTGCTTTATCATAAACGTCCTTTGCAAGTTCACTATTGTCATAAAAATCTTTGCCCATACCGGCCTTCTGTGCGCCCTGGCCAGGATACACAAATGCAATCTTACTCATATATATTTAAACCTCCGATCAGACCTTCTGTCTCTGTCACCAGCTTCTGAATCAGCTCCTGACAGCTCAGTTCTTCCTTGACCATAGCAGCACTCTGCCCTGCCATCACACTTCCGTTGACCACATCTCCGTCTACAACGGCCTTTCTCAGTGCACCTACCGTCATCACTTCCAGTTCCTCAAAAGCTGCTCCAGCCTTTTCCATTTCCAGATATTTCTTTGTCATCTGATTTCTGAGAACCCGGATCGGATGGCCTGTCGTTCTTCCCGTTACACGGGAATCGATATCTTTCGCCTTGATAATGGCATGCTTATAATTTTCATGAACCATAGATTCTTTCGTCACTACAAAACAGGTGCCCAACTGCACCCCTCTGGCTCCCAGCATAAATGCCGCAGCCATACCTCTGCCGTCAGCAATACCTCCTGCCGCAATAACAGGAATACTTACGGCATCCACAATCTGAGGAACGAGAACCATCGTCGTATTCTCTCCAATATGGCCTCCGGCCTCACAGCCTTCCGCCACCAGCGCATCCGCGCCGCATCGCTCCATTCTTCTTGCCAGTGCTGTGGAAGCAACCACAGGGATCACCTTCACGCCTGCTTCCTTCCACATCTTCATATATTTTTCCGGATTTCCGGCACCGGTGGTAACCACCTTCACGCCCTCTTCTACAATGACCCGCGCCACATCATCCGCATAGGGACTCATGAGCATAATGTTGACGCCAAATGGTTTATCTGTCAGTTTTTTAGCTTCTCTGATCTGTTCACGCACCCATTCTGCCGGCGCACTGGCTGCTCCAATGAGTCCAAGTCCACCGGCATTCG
>JAEDGN010000157.1 GCA_016297495.1 Coprococcus sp. | reverse complement strand
GCACAGGCATAGATATGTTTAACAAAGATAAACGGCATCTCTTTTGACATCATATCTCTGAGAACACCGCCGCCCACACCGGTTATAACACCTACAAATAACAACAGAAATTTCTGCGGTCCATATCCAATACTGTAAGCCGTATTGACACCAATAACTGTAAAAGCTCCCAACCCGATGGCATCCATAAAATTCATCAGTTTCTCATAATAAACCATAAAACGACTGTCAAGAATCTGCTTTTTTATATAGAATAAAACAAAAAGCACCAGGGCAGTCCCTATGGCAAACTCCACATAAACAGGATTTCTGAATGTATTGGGAGGCTTGATATCCAATATCAGATCTCTGATAATTCCCCCACCCACAGCTGTTGTGATAGCCATGACAATAACCCCAAATATATCCATGTTTTTTCGAATACCCACCATAGCACCCGAAGACGCAAAGGCGATGGTTCCAATAATCTCAATGACAAAAACAATAATTTCTGTATTCATCCCGACTTTCCCTTCCCCGGACCTTTACAGCAAAGCCTCAGGAAATGACCTGCTGTGTCATCCCTGAGGCTTATCATGTTCTACTGTTATACATCTTAGCAGATTTCTGCACCTGCAGGCATATTCTTTTCAGGTACCATCAGTGACAGATTGCCTTCCGCATCCTCTGCACACAGAATCATACCCTCTGATTTTACACCGGCCAGTGTTGCAGGTTTCAGGTTGGTCACAACCATGACCTTTTTACCTACCATCTCTTCCGGTGAGTAATATTTTCTGATGCCGGATACGATCTGGCGCACCTGACTGCCGATCTTCACCTGGGAGCAGAGAAGCTTCTTGGATTTCTTGACAGCTTCACAGGCAATGATTTCACCCACCTGGAACTGTAATTTATCAAAATCATCATAAGTAATCTCCGCCTTCGGCTCGATGTCAATACCATCATCCGCAACAGCAGCTTCTGCTGTCTCCTCTGTTTTCTCACCGGCAGATGCTTCAGCAGCCTTGTCAGCCTCAACCTTTTCAAGAAGTTCCTTTATATCCACTCTTGCAAAAAGGATCTCCGGTTTTTCCACAACCCTGCCGCCGGTCTCAAGAAGTCCGAATGTATCCAGTTTCAGATAATCTCTCTCCTGAGTTCCAAGCATATCCAGAATCTTCGCAGAGGTATCCGGCAGATAAGCTGCCAGTGCAACAGCTGCCATACGGATGCCCTCCATCAGATTGTAAAGCACGGTTGCCAGACGATCCTTCTTATCTTCATCCTTGGCCAGTTTCCATGGCTCCGTCTCATCGATATATTTGTTGCATCTTCTGAGAAGAGTAAATACCTCCGTGATGGCATCAGCCACACGCAGCTTATCCATTTTGGCATCTACCTTTTCATGCATAGCAAGGGCCACTGCCTTCAGGTCATCATCCACCGGTTCACATACACCCGGATTGGAAATAACACCGCCAAAATATTTATTGTTCATGGAGATCGTACGATTCACCAGATTGCCCAGAATATTGGCCAGGTCGGAATTCATACGCTCTACCATCAGTTCCCATGTGATAGAACCATCGTTGTCAAACGGCATCTCATGCAGTACAAAATAACGCACCGCATCTACACCAAAATATCTGACCAGATCATCGGCATAGATCACATTGCCTTTTGATTTGCTCATCTTGCCATCACCCACCAGCAGCCACGGATGGCCAAATACCTGTTTTGGCAGCGGCAGATCAAGAGCCATCAGCATGATCGGCCAGTAGATCGTATGGAAACGAATAATATCCTTGCCGATCAGATGGAGATCAGCCGGCCAGTATTTATCGTAAAGTTCACCATGTTTGCCGTCCACGTCATAGTCAAGACCTGTGATATAGTTGCTGAGAGCATCGATCCATACATAAACCACGTGCTTGTCATCAAAATCTACAGGAATACCCCATTTGAAGGAGGTTCTGGATACGCACAGATCCTGCAGGCCCGGAAGAAGGAAATTGTTCATCATCTCGTTCTTGCGGGATTCCGGCTGAATAAATTCAGGATGCGTATTAATATGCTCAATCAGACGATCTGCATATTTGCTTAACTTAAAGAAATAGGCCTCTTCCTTCGCATCAATCACTTCACGGCCGCAGTCCGGACATTTACCGTCCACCAGCTGACTCTCTGTAAAAAAGGACTCACAAGGTGTACAGTACTTGCCTTCATAATAGCCTTTATAAATATCACCCTGATCATGCAGCTTTTTGAAAATCTTCT
>JAEDGN010000065.1 GCA_016297495.1 Coprococcus sp. | reverse complement strand
GGCAGACTATGACGCTATTGTCAAAACACGAAAAAAGGGATTCCGGGAGACTGCCTATTTCAGCAAATCTCTCGGAATCCCTTATTTTATGCCTATTCTTGTTCTTTTTTACTTGTTTCGTGACAGAAGACATACCGTCTCCACATGAACGGTCGAAGGGAACATGTCCACACATTTCACCTTTTTCACCTGATATCCCTTTGCAATCAGCATCCCCAGATCCCTTGCCAGACTGGTCGGCTTGCAGGATATATACACCATATTCGGCACCTGATAGTTAATGATCTTCTCTAATGCCTTTGGATGAATGCCATCCCTTGGCGGATCCAACACGATATAATCCGGTTTATCCTCGATCTCGTCAATCACCTTCAGCACATCTCCGGCAATGAACTCACAGTTATCCAGCTGATTCAGTCCGGCATTGACTCTGGCTGCTTCCACAGCTTCCTCCACAATTTCGACACCTACAACCTTTTTCGCCACGGATGCCAGTATCTGTGCAATGGTTCCAGTTCCGCTGTACAGGTCAAAAACAGTCATATCCTTTGTATCACCAATATAGGAACGGGCGATATCATAGAGCACCTCTGCTCCCAGTGTATTGGTCTGGAAGAAGGAAAATGTTGATATCTTAAACTTAAGGCCCAATATGTACTCATAGAAATAATCCTGTCCATAGAGAATTCTTGTCTCATCACTCTGTACCACATCGGCCAGGGAATCGTTGATGATATGCATAATGCCAACGATTTTTCCCTGCATCGGCAACTGCAGCAGCTGTTCGGTCAGTTCCGACAGATCACATTCTGCCTGACTGGTGGTAACGAGATGGACCAGCATCTCACCGGTGGTTTCGGAACGGCGCAGCAGCAAATGGCGCAGATAGCCTGTGTGCTTCATTTTTTTATAATATGGCATCGGATGAATTGTAAAATAATCAAGCACAAGGCGCAGTACTGCCGTGAAATCATCATGGACGATTTTACAGTCATCCACCGTCAGAACATCATAGGTACTTCCCTTTTTATGAAGTCCAAGAGTCAGCGGACCATCCAGATGATCATCGCCAAAGGAAAACTCCATCTTGTTGCGATAGGCCCACTGCTTCGGACTTCCAATGATACCTTCAAATTCATAATCCGGTTTACCAGATTCATCCACCTGTCCTGCAGCAGCAATGGCTGTGTCAAGCAAAGATTTTACCTGACCTGCTTTCATATGAAGCTGCTCTTCATAGGCCATGGTCTGATACATGCAGCCGCCGCAGTCCGGAAATTCTCCACACACCGGCGGAATAACCTCCAGCGGGGATTTTTCCAGGATCTCCAACAGACGTCCTTCACATTTATCCTTACGTTTTTTATTAATGACAAAGCGGACCTTCTGGCCCGGTATGCCATTTTTCACAGTCACGTTCTGTCCTTCCACAAGAACACGTCCTTTATTCGGAAAATCTATACGTTCAATGACACCTTCACACATCTGTCCTTTTTTCATATTCTAATCCTTCAACTTTCTATTGATTTTTTTATATAAACAAGCGCAGCCTTAGTCCTTCGGTCCTGTTTTAAATGGCCGAAAAAAGCTGTTACAAATTATTCCTATCTGTAACAGCTTTTCATTCTGTTTATTCTTCTGTATCGTCAGTGTCAGCCGGAGCTTCATCTTCCTCTACAAAGTCATCTTCTTCATCCTCGAAATCGTCATCAAAATCATCTTCGAAGTCATCTTCAAAATCATCCATGTCATCTTCTCTGGACAGATACTTGTAAATACCGTAGGCGATGGCTGCAATGGCTGCGATACCTGCAATGATTGCCAGCACCAGACATACGGTTTTCTTCTTCTCTTCCTCCAGCTCCTGACGGTGAATGAATTCAGAAATCTTTGCTAAGCTTAAAATCTCTTCCATCTTATTCATATTGGCTGCACGTCCTTTCTCCCAAAACAGATTTGTATATAGTATATCACGCTTTATATGAAAATACTAGGGATTTCAAACTTTTTTCAATTTAGCAAATCCTGCAAACATTTTCTTTGGTCCAAATTTTGGAAAATCAACAGTGACCTCATAATCTTTGCCTCCATCTTTAATGTCCTTCACAATACCGGTACCAAATTTAACATGCCTGACTGTATCGCCAACTTCATAGTCCGGTGCTGATTTTTTGATATCCGATCCCTTTTTTGCAAACGCGCTCACATCAAACTTTCTGCTGTTTCGTCCATTGTATCCCCCAGAAGATCTGTCATCTGTGGCATGGGATTTACCCGAGCTCCCGCCAAATATTTCCCCCGACGAAACTTTTTTCGGGAATCTTGCTCCAGGCATACTGCCACCGATGAGTTCCTGAGGAATCTCTTTCACAAAACGTGATATTTTGTTATACTGTGTCGTACCATGAACCATCCGGCACAGAGCATAGCTCAGTGTCAGCTTCTTCATGGCACGGGTTATTCCCACATAGCAGAGACGACGTTCTTCCTCAATCTCCAGGGGATCATCATTCACAATCGTCATATAGCTCGGAAACAGACCATCTTCCATCCCACAGAGATACACATATGGAAATTCCAGGCCCTTTGCACTATGTAATGTCATGAGAATAACTTTATTGTCGGAATCATCCATACTGTCCACATCCGCCACAAGGGCAATCTGTTCCAGCAATTCACTGAGAGACGGCTGATCTGCTTCCTCCTCATAGGCAACCACCTTGTTTCGAAGTTCATCCAGGTTCTCGATCCTGGTGGTGGCTTCATCTGTATGCTCTGCCTCAAGCTCTTTCAAATAGCCTGTTTCTTCCAATACATCATCAAATAAAGCAGATAAAGACATATATTCTGCCTTGGTACGGAACACCTGTATCAGATTAACGAACCCGTTGATCTTCAAGGCAGCCCGTCCAAGCCCAGGTATGCCTTCCGCCTGCTTCAGTGCCTCATACAGGCTGATTCCCCACTGATCCGCATATTCACTGGCCTTTGAAAGTGATGTGGCTCCGATGCCCCTTTTCGGGACATTGATCACACGGCGCACAGCCACATCATCCTGCCCATTATCAATGATTTTCAAATAGGCCAGAATATCCTTAATTTCCTTGCGCTGATAGAAATTGACGCCGCCAACCACTCTGTATGGAATATTGCGGGTCACAAATTTTTCCTCCAGTACACGGGACTGGGCATTGGTCCGGTATAAAACGGCAAAGTCTTTATAATCTGCTGTTTTCCGCTCTACCTTTGCCGCAATATCATTGACAATACCAAAGGCCTCTTCATACTCTGTCTGATACTGATTCAGCACAATAGGTGTACCGGTTTCATTGTCGGTCCAAAGTGTCTTGTCCTTCCGTCCCACGTTATTCCTGATCACGCCGTTTGCCGCCTCAAGGATGGTCTTTGTCGAACGATAATTCTGCTCCAGCTTGATGACTCTGGCTTCTGGAAATGTTTTCTCAAAATCCAGAATATTGCGGATATTTGCTCCCCGAAATTTATAAATGGACTGGTCATCATCACCCACCACGCAGAGATTATGGTATTTTGCCGCCAGCATGCTGACAAACTGGAACTGCACGGTGTTGGTATCCTGATACTCATCCACCATGATATATTTGAAACGCTCCTGGTAATAATTCAGTACCTCTGCATCGGCTTTAAAAAGCTCCACTGTTTTAAACAGCAGATCATCAAAATCCAGCGCATTATTACTTTTGAGACGCTTCTGATATTCATCGTAGACCTGTGCGATCCGCTGTCTCGCATAATCTCCTCCTGCATTCAGCAGGTATTCCTTCGGCCCTATCATCTCATCCTTGGCAGAAGAAATAGCCGACATCAACGTCCGCTCTTTGTAAATTTTCGTATCGATATTCAGTTTCTTGCAAACCTCTTTAATGACCGTCTTCTGATCATCTGTGTCATAAATGGTAAAGCTTCGGTCATATCCCAGACGATCTATATACCGCCGCAGAATTCTGACACAGGTAGAATGAAAGGTGCTGACCCATACATCTTCGGCACCAAAATCGACGATCTGATCCACACGTTCTCTCATTTCCCCTGCCGCTTTATTAGTAAATGTAATAGCAAGAATATTCCACGGATTGACATTACAGTGATCGATCAGATAGGCGATCCTGTGTGTCAGAACCCTTGTCTTGCCCGACCCTGCACCGGCAAGAATAAGAAGCGGTCCTTCCGTATGGTAGACCGCTTCCTGCTGTACAGGGTTCAATGATTCATATATACTCATTCAACTCTCCTCCAAAATTTCGGGATGGTTCCCGCATGCTATCCAAGATTCGTTCCGCATTCCGGACAGAACTTTGTTCCCGGAGCTGCCGCATGTCCGCACTTTGGACAAATCTTCTGTGACTGATCAGCCCCGCACTCAGGACAGAACTTCACGCCAGCATCTATATCCGCCCCACATTTAAGACATTTTTTCTTCTGAATCAGCATGGAAGCGCCACATTCAGAGCAGAACTTTGTTCCTTTCTTCACTGAAGCACCACATTTCGGACATGTTATCAAACTATCCCCTGCATTCTGCTGAGCAGCGCTATTTACATTGGTATTGGCAGCCATCCCATTTCGGTTCATGCCACCGCTCATATTGGCCATATTGCCGGCCATCATCTCGCCAAAGACCATGCCGGCAGACATCTGCATACCCATTCCGGCCATACTGTTCATACCACCATTCGGGTTCTTAGCCATTGCCACCATGGCATCCGCCTGAGCATCCACCTGACGTTTATAGGCATAGGCATCCATGCCGCCCAGCGCCCCAAGTGAAGCCCTCTCATCAATGGCTTTTTTCACAACTTCCGGCAATGCCACCTGAACGGCCATCTTCTGCATCTGAATACCATAACGCCCGAAGAAATCATCACTCTTTGCCTTCAGTATCTGTGCTGCTTCATAACAATAGCTCTGCATATCAAAGAAATCCATCTGTTTCTCTGTCACAATTTCCTTGAAGTACATGGCAATCTGAGGTGTCATAAAACTCTTCAGATCAGCAACCGTATAGCGGTTCTTCACACCCAGCAGATTCTCTGCAAAAAGCTTCGGATCCGTCACAGAAAGGGAATATTTACCATTGGCTCCCACATTGACCAGTCCGAACACAGCATCCTTCACTGTCACCTGTTCACTTGTTCCCCACGGGATGTCAATAATCTCGTTGGTATTGACAAATATAATATCTACAATAAACGTGTCATTAAAACCGTATTTCCACTGATTCAGTGTCGTGGTAATCGGCATATTATTCGTCGTCAGTTCATATCGTCCCGGCATAAATATATCTGTCAGCTGTCCTTCATTCACAAGAATGGCCGCCTGTCCCGGCATAACTGTCAGCACTGACTGATACATGATTCTGCGCCCGTCTCTATCGTAAACTGCCGCCAGCTCCATCGGATCTGATGAACGATAACTAATACTGGACAAAAGCTGTCCCTTAATCAAATTTTTTAAACCCATATCAAAACCTCCCTATAATCAATTACATCTTTTATTCTATCGTCTGAAAGAAAAATTTTCCTCATGAAACAGGCCATTCCTTTGAGAAAATATGATCACTGCCACAGTTCCCGGCGCACAGGCAGAGCAACCGGGATCTGTGCATCTATCCTGAGACTTCCCGGTGTGACTGTACAATCATAAGCCAGTATATGGACTCCTTTTTCAGCGGCATGGGCCAGCGCCTGTCCAAAATCATGCATTGTCGCGTCATTTGGACGGAACAGATGAATCCCTTTCATCTGAATAGCAAAAATTATACAGGCCTCATACCCCCGGGATACGGCCTCACTTAATTCACGCACATGTTTTAGTCCCCGTTCCGTCGGAGCATCTGGGAAGCGGGCCTCACCATCCACATTTAGGGTCACCCCCTTCACTTCCATGAGAAACTTCTTATCTCCCCGCTCCCCATAGATGTCGAATCTTGAATGACCATATGTATACTCCCGTCGCAGACCTGTCATCCCCGGAAGTATCCGGCCCTCCTGCAGTGCATCATAGACTATTCTGTTAGGCACCTGTGAATCAATATTGACAATCCGCCCATCCTTTTCAACACTTATAAGGGAAAATGCTGTTTTCCGTTCCGGCTTATCTGAAGGCTCCAGCCAGACTCTGGCATCCGGCACCAGCAGTTCCCGCAAACGGCCTGTATTCTTCACATGGACCTGTGTTATCTGCCCGCAGATTTCCACTTCCGCCAGAAATCGATTCAGCCTTTTTCTGAAAACTGCTTCTATTACTGATCCGTATTCCATTATCCTACGGCTCCTATTACCATCTGATTCCATGTCTCTGTCGTTTCTATTATACACTCTTCTTTCCACCGGGTATACAGTTCATTAAACTTTTGCATCAGAATCTGCTCAAATTCACTGTCATCCATATCCATATATGCATCTTCAGACCGAAGATCCTCCGTAAGCTCACCAAGGATCTTATTATAAACCTTCATGGACAGTGCATCCTTTTCATAAATATTCAGCATTGCTTCATGTTCCACACTGAACTGTGCGGCAACATTTTTCCCGAGCGCTGCCATATAATCATCCGCCTGAAAATCACATCTCGCCTTTTCATCTTGAGTCAAAGCTTCCACACCATAGGTATCTGACTTCCCGCAAAGAATGGTTATACGAACCATTTCTTCCAGCATGGTATTTTTGGCATATTCTGCCACCGTTATACCATCCTCAACTTCCTGACTCCATGGCTCCTCTCCATATAAGGATACATACCGGTCTCTGGCCATATAAGCTCTGGCATTCACCTCAGACAAGTAAATAACCGTATCATCAATGGTCAGCACCGGCTCATCATCCACTGCGAAATTGCCTATTGGTTCCTCTTCTGTATCATCTGATCCCCTGTCAATGACATTGTCATCGGGATTTTCTGTGCTTCCGCTCTCAGCCATCTGGATTGTCTCTATAGGCGGCACTACGCCTGACTCTCCTGTTATGCCTTCTCCAGATGACGTATGTCCCCCAATCAAAAACCCGGCACAAAAACCTATACTCAGCCCTATCACCAGACTGACCGCCAGAATACCCGCTCCGTATTTCTTTTTTCTCTGATTATTTTCCAAAAGAATTCTCTCCTTTATCTGATCAATCGTTTACTTTCATCTGTCTGCATTTTATCATAAACAATAATAAGGTGCAACTGGTAAACATTTTTCTGCAGAGTACACTGCTGTTTGATTTTGCATATTCTAATATATGGAACGATACAAGGAGGATATGAATGGAACCGCTTTTAACATTGACCGATGTTAATTATACCTATCAGACATCCGAAAACGAAATACCTGCTGTAGAAAAATTGAATTTCTGTGTCTGGCCTGACAAATTTCTTGGCATCATCGGTCCCAGCGGATGTGGAAAATCAACAATTCTTTCCCTCATTGCAGGTTTATTGCCGCCGTCATCCGGCAAAATCCGACTGCAGAGCGATACATTCGGTGTCACCCGCATCGGCTATATGCTCCAAAAGGATCATTTGCTTGACTGGCTGACTATAAAAGAAAATATTTCTCTCGGCCTCAGAATTCATCGTCAGATGACACCTGAAAAAGAAAAATGGATCAACAGTATGCTGTCAGAATATGGCCTGGCACAATTCACTGAAGCAAGACCTTCCCAGCTATCCGGCGGCATGCGCCAGCGGGCAGCTCTGATCCGCACACTGGCACTGGAACCCCGACTTCTCCTCCTGGATGAACCATTTTCAGCTCTCGATTATCAGACAAGATTGACGGTAGCTGACGATATTCACCACATTTTGCGAAGCCAGCATAAAAGTGCCATTCTGGTCACCCATGATATTTCAGAGGCAGTCAGCTTCTGCGACCAGATTATTATCCTGACAAAACGCCCGGCCACCGTAAAAAAATCCATGGACATCCGTCTGACCATAACCGGTGAGCGGACCCCTTTCCATGCCAGAATGGCGCCGGAATTTAAAGATTATTTTAATCAGATATGGGGTGAATTAAATGACTGAGAAATATATGACCTATCCGGTTGCCAAAATCTCACGTCAGGATTATATCCGCCGCAACAAAAGGCACCTGCAGATAATCCGTATCGCCCGTCTTCTGATCCTCATCCTGATCATAGCCGGATGGGAAATCGCCACACGTCTTCATCTGCTGGATGCTTTTATATTCAGCAGTCCTTCAAGAATTGTAAAAGTGATAATCGATATGGCCACAGACAGCAGCCTGTTCTATCATTTAGGCATTACCGTCGGTGAAACGCTGATAAGCTTTGCATTTGTGCTGATTTTCGGCACATTAACGGCTGTCCTGTTGTGGTGGTGTCGGGGAGCCGCCGCCGTACTGGAGCCTTATCTCGTTGTTTTAAACAGTCTGCCAAAGACAGCCCTCGCCCCCATCCTGATCGTATGGCTCGGCAACAATGTCAAAACCATCATTGTCTGCGGTGTTTCACTGGCCATTTTCAGCACGATCATCAACCTGTACACTGCCTTTACACATATAGATGCTGATAAACTGCTGCTGATCCGCACCCTGGGAGGCAGCCGCATGGACACGATGCGCTATATCGTCCTCCCGGCCAGCATCCCTGCCATCATCAGCAATATGAAGGTCAACATCGGTCTTTGCCTGGTGGGTGTCATCATCGGTGAATTCCTTGCCGCCAATGCCGGTCTCGGTTATCTGATCATCTATGGCAGCCAGGTTTTCAAACTGGACTGGGTCATGATGAGCATCATCATCCTGTGTATCCTGGCCATGTTCTTCTACCAGTTCCTGGCATGGGTTGAAAAAATATATACAGTCCAACATTAAACGGACAGAAAAGCCCTCCAATTTTGCATTCCCGATATGGAACTGTCAAATTGGAGGGTTCTAAAACAGAATCTTAAATGCCGCTTATTTTCGTTCTTTCATGAATGCATCTATCTTTGATAAAAGCAGTGGGTCTTTCTGATATGAGAAATCATCTGCATTAATTTTTATGTAATCGCCCACTATGTCTTCTTTTCTGGCTGTTTCGATATAATCCCTAAAAGCATCAAAATCATCCAATAGCATACTCAAATGTACTGAATGTCGGTTTTCACAATATATGCGGTTTAAATATCTTTTATGTAAAATATGCAGATCTCCCCGCAAAACAAGTGTCAGCACCTGATAATCTTTTTCATAAACGATTTTTTGCAGTTTCTCCAATTCAATCTGATGAAAATTTGCCTCCAAAATAAGATTTTTATCATGATTAGAAAACTCAGAACAGATCAGAAGCATCAATTCTACTGCTGCTTTCGAAAGTCTTAAATTCTCTTCCCTATTGCTGAATCCAATCGTATCTCCCAGTATTTCCTTAATCGTATCTTTGTAAAAAACATTTTCACTGTATCTCATAGATAAAATATTGGCAAAAGTAGATTTTCCGGTTGCCAGATCACCTGTAATCAATAATAATTTTCGCATAATGTCTCTGTTCCCTTCCTACATATCTTTGGATTTACGTGTTCCATCTTCATTAAATGTTTTTTTCAAGGCAATCTCCGTTGGAATGATCGAGATCAGCAAAATCGTGCACTCTACAAGACAAATGACTAATCCCACCCATCCAATCACGTCATCACTGCTATGATAAAAAGGAATCTGGATGAAAAAAGTCGGAAAAAACATGATCCATCCTATTATCCACCAGCGTCTGCCGCAGTTTTCATGTGCAAATTTCCATGTATCCATATTAACAGAAGATCTTTTGCTTCTGTATCCGCACAGACTGTTTATTTTTTTCGGATAATGCTTCCACATGAACCATCCAGCTATGACCATTGTAAGTGAATATAGCATATTGCAAACAAACATAAACCACCAGAACCACATACTCTTCCCTCACAATACCTGTTTCAATACGTTCATTTAAAATTTTCACATCACCATCTGATAGATCAATACCATCAGCGGCATAGTAATCAAAGCAAACAATGTCGTCATCACATTTATCGCGCTGGCATATTTTGCATCATTGCCATACACCTGACACATCTGTGTAACTGTTGATGCAGATGGTGTTGTAACTGCCAGAAATACGATCAGCAAAATTTTTATTCCTTCGCCCTGCAATGCAGCAAGTCCGCTGATCTTCAAAATAACCAGTGCGGCAGCCGGAATAAAAATCAGTCGCAGGAAAGCTATAAAATAAGTTCTTTTCTGGTCAAATATATTGCGTAAATGCATACCTCCGATTAACATACCCGTTACGATCATGCTTGCCGGCCCCAACATACTGCCTACAGCGCTCATTGTTTGATTCACAATTTCCGGAAGTCGTATTCTGGTAAAAAAGAGAACAATCCCAACCATCGTAGCAAGCATATTGATATTCAGAACAATATCTTTCCATGCCAGTTTCCCGCCTTTACTTAACAATATCCTGCAGTGCGTCCATAAAAAAACTGTCTGGATACTCATAAAAGCACACGCATACAATACCCATTCCTGACCTATTACATACATAACCAGCGGTATGATCAGATTACCAGAATTCGAATAATACACAGAGGCAGTTTCTACACTATTCAAATGACATAATCTCCTGATTGCCAGGGTCACAAACAATAAAACTACCTGTAGCAACAAAGAAGCGCCTACCGCCAGCAGCAGAGAAGAGGCTTTTTCTTCAGAATATTCCACCTGAAAAGCATTGATGATCATACATGGACAAACCAAATACAACACAATCCGAGCCAGGACTGTACTGTCCCTATCTTTTAATTTATCCGTCTTTACAATAGCATAGCCCATCAGAATCATTAAAAACAGTTCTGAAATCTGTTTCAACAATAATATACTCATTTGCATAAAAACAACCACCTACAGCTTCCGCCACTGACACAAATTTCTTACTCGCCGCCTTAAGAAGCGGGAGTCATCTCACATCTGATATACTAACCAAATATCTCTGCCCATACCGGCCATGTAA
>JAEDGN010000156.1 GCA_016297495.1 Coprococcus sp. | reverse complement strand
ACAATTCTAACCTTCAGCACATCCTCAATGGCAGCCAGCTTCTCCACCACATCCTGGCTAAGCACACTCTCCACATCAATGATCGTATAAGCGTACTCACCCTTACTCTTATTCGTCATGGTAGCAATATTCATCCCCATATCACCCAGAACCTTGGTAAACTTATTGATCATATTGACCACATTTTTATGGCAAATCGTAATACGTCCGGCGGATGTACATACACCAAAATCACAATCCGGATAATTCACAGAATGCTTGATATTACCATTCTCCATAAAATCACGGATCTCCTGTACAGCCATCTCCGCACAGTTATCCTCAGACTCAGCGGTAGAGGCACCCAGATGCGGCGTGATCAGCACATTCTCTGCGCCGGCCACTGTGGGATTAGCAAAGTCAGACACATATTTCTTTACCTTGCCATTATGTAAAGCTTCAACCAGCGCTTTTTCATCCACCAAAAGATCACGGGCAAAATTCAGAAGAACCACGCCATTCTTCATCATGTTAATTGCCTCTGCATCGATCATGTTTCTGGTGCTGTCCATCAACGGCACATGAATCGTGATATAATCACATTCACGGTAGATATCTTCCACATTATTGATATGCTTGATGGAACGGGACAGGCTCCAGGCAGCATCGACAGAAATATACGGATCATAGCCATACACTTCCATACCAAGATGAACTGCGGCATTGGCCACTTTCACACCGATGGCACCAAGACCAATGATACCCAGCTTCTTTCCGGCGATTTCACATCCGGCAAACTGCTTTTTCTGTTTCTCAGCCATCTTGCCGATGTTGTCCTCATCCTTGTTCTGGCGAACCCATTCGATACCGCTGACGATATCACGGGAGGCCAGAAGCATTCCGGCAATAACCATCTCCTTAACACCGTTGGCATTGGCACCCGGTGTATTGAATACAACGATACCTTTATCCGCGCAGGTATCCAGAGGAATGTTGTTCACACCGGCACCGGCTCTGGCTACACATACCAGATTTTCCGGAAGCTCCAGCTCATGCATGCTGGCACTTCTCACCAGCACTGCCTGGGCTTCGTCCAGAGTTGCTACTTCTTTGTAATCTTCCGTAAAATGTCTGGTTCCTACGGGAGAAATAGGATTTAATGCTGTATAGGTAAACATTATTTATTGTCCTCCTCAAATTTCTTCATAAAAGCAACCAGCTTCTCCACACCTTCGATGGGCATGGCATTATAAATGCTGGCACGCATACCGCCAACGGTTCTGTGACCTTTCAGATTGACAAATCCGGCCTCTGTAGCTTCTTTGACAAACTTGGCATCCAGATCTTTATCTCCGGTAACAAACGGTACATTCATCAGAGAACGGTCTTTTTTCTCTACTGTTCCCCTGAACATCTCGCTGCTGTCCAGGAAATCGTACAGAATAGCGGCTTTCTTTTCGTTGCGCTCTTTCATAACTTCCAGGCCGCCCATCTTTTTGAGCCATTTGAATACCTTACCGCACACATAGATGCACCAGCAGTTCGGTGTATTGTACAGAGAATCTGCATCCGCATGGGTCTTGTATTTCATCATGGTCGGCGTACCTTCCAGCACATCATCAGTGATCAGATCCTCACGGACAATGGCAATGACCATACCGGCCGGACCCACATTTTTCTGCACGCCGCCGTATACGATGGCAAATTTGGATACATCCAGAGGCTCAGACAGGAAGCAGGAAGAAACATCAGCTACCAGATCCTTGCCTTTGGTGTTGGGCAGTTCTTTGTATACAGTACCGTAGATGGTATTGTTCATACAGATATATACGTAATCAGCGTCATCATCGATGGGCAGATCAGAACAATCCGGGATATAAGAGAATGTCTTATCTTCAGAAGAAGCGATCTTTACAGCCTTGCCATATTTGGCAGCCTCCTGATAAGCTTTCTTGGCCCACTGTCCGGTGACGATATAATCAGCAACTTTATTTTTCATCAGATTCATGGGAATCATGGCAAACTGCAGGGATGCGCCGCCCTGAAGGAACAGTACTTTATAATTGTCCGGAATATGCATCAGATCACGCAGATCTGCTTCCGCTTCTTTGATGATATCGTCGAATACTTTTGAGCGGTGACTCATCTCCATAACGGACTGTCCACTGCCGTTATAATCAAAAATCTCCTCCTGAATCTCTTTCAACACTTCCTCGGGCAGTACTGCGGGACCGGCCGAAAAATTGTACACTCTGCTCATTTTTTCATATCCTCCTCAATCTTAT
>JAEDGN010000155.1 GCA_016297495.1 Coprococcus sp. | reverse complement strand
TTGACAGGAATATCCCACAAAGGCGTACATTCCGGCAGATGCTCTTCAAACACCAGCCCGAACTTCTTCTGCTTTGCCAGTTTTTCGACCTCTGCTGCGATGCGTGCCCGCAGGTCGGGATTCTCAATCTGTGTTACCAGTTCATCCAAAATAGCCATTGACGTGTGCCTCCATTTCCTTTGCGGCAAGCCCATCCAACTGATGGCGCAGCGTAAAGATCATATCATCCTGCGTCAGATCCGCAGCATTCTTTTGCACGACCCCCGGCATAGAGCTGATCGCCATGAAAATATCCGGGTGGCTAAAGTTGTTAGATGTGATCTGCTTGTGTGCCGAGTCTGTGTCCAGCGGTTTCTTTTGCAGTTCATCCCAGGTATCCAGGATATCCTTCTGCAGCGGCGTGATCTGTTTTGTAAAACGCAACACATTGATGAGTGTTGAAATCTGTTGATCCGTCATTTCGCTTCCTCCAAATCATCCGGAAAGAGCTCGATGATATCATCCACTGTGCAGTCAAGCACACGGCAGATCTTTGCCAGCACCTCAACGCTGACCGGTTGATCCTTGCCCATTTTCGCCATGGCATTGGATGTGATTCCTGCCTCCCGACGCAGCGTCGTTTTGTTGATTTTCTTATCAATCATCAGCATCCAAAGCCTGTTGTATGAATAAGCCATCTTTATTTCCTCCGTTTATGAATCAGCTTCGGTAAATGGCATTCCAAGGATTATATTATTTTACCGCAAAAACGCCCTGTTTTCAACAAATTTTGGCATCTTTCAAATTAATGTTTATTATCTCAACCATCACGAACAGAAGGAGGGCACAGAGCTGAACTAAATGCCTGGTTTTATGTTACTTTTTAAATTGCTTTACCAAAGCTTTCAACAATATTGACAGACTCAATGAATACTCTTCCTTATCGAAACGGAGGTACTTAATTTGAGAAATCAATATTGGCGGTGTGGAGCCGTCAATAATTATTGGATAAATAACACAAGATTCATCATGAAGCGCTTTCCCATAAAATGCGCTCCATTCATCCTTACAGCACACTGATTTAAGGTAATCTTCGGAGATAATCATAATTAGCGCTTTACTCTCATGTAGTCCTGTACTGATTTTATCAAATATCCTCTCACCAATTTCTATTGACCAATCATCCAGAAACACAGAAAATCCGGCATCCATTAAATCGGTAGCAATAGCCCTTGAAAATACTATGTCTTTAGAAGAATGAGATATAAAAATTTCTATTTTTTCTTGATCTTGAAGCTTTTTCATGGAATTAAGGTACCTTTCCGTCAACAAGTCTGAACATAAATTTCTTTCATGCAAAAGTGCGGCTTCTTTTCTCGGCAGCAAATGCCTAATTGCGTGATTTTTATATAATTCTTCATCAATCTCAGACCAGCGCTCTGCAAGTCGTTTTGTCGGTATGACTGATGTTGCTGCTGTTCTGTTAACTGTATAACAATCAGTACAGTGAATTGGCATATCAGGATATATTATCAGGTTATCATCCTCGTCTTCGTCATCATAATACCCAACTTTGCCTTTATGAGAACCTTTTGTTATAAGTACAGGTCCATATATTAATTCATCTTTCTTGTCATCAACTAATCTCATAATACTGCCTTCTGTCTAAGTAATATTGTTTCACATACTCTGTCCGTAATAATGCCCCTGTCACGCTCGGCGTAATAGGTCAAAAGTGGGGCAAGTTCGGCGCGGATTTCCGCCCGCGTTAGCTTCGGCAGACAGAGCTGATACCCGTATAGGCTGTGGACGGTTCCAACCTGACGGTTGAATGTCGTGTTGAACGGTCTTGCCCGTTGTGCGGCAATCAATGCTTTCGGGTCTATGTCCATGGGGGACATCTGCACATTTGACAGCAGCCCTGCGCCGTTATCAAAAATCGGGCAGTAGTCATACCGACCGTTCTGCTCCAAAACTGCGATGTTATTCAAATGCCGGTCATCGTTCAGAAACAATGCATCCACCTCAAACAGCAGTGTAAGGTATTGCGGGAATAGTTCCAATCCGGTCAGCTCCGCCGTAGTTTCAGCCAGATAGGCAATACGCTTTTTATCGCTGGTCTGCCGGGCAAGGATGTCTCTTAATGGCATGGTACCGGTTCTCTTGAAAAGATGGCTCAGCGTGATGATTGACTGACCGGGTCTCAGAAAGTTTTCGCTGCTGCATCCGGTACGTTCTCTGCCGTGGACATTCATGCGCTCCATCTGATACCTCGTAAAACGGAACGGTGTATCCTGTTCGA
>JAEDGN010000064.1 GCA_016297495.1 Coprococcus sp. | reverse complement strand
CCCGGAAATTTCAGGATTCCGGGAGATTTCTTTTTTTATGGAGGTTTGTTATAATGAAATCAGACATAAAATTATCCGGAATTATGTGACGGATGGAAGGTTGAGGGATGCTTGAGCCGGTGTATGGCAAAAGTAAGGTGCAGTAAAAAAGATGTATGAAAGAGAGGTACGATCATGATTAAAAATGTATGGGCGGTTTATTTCAGTCCTGACGGCAGCACGGAAAGGGTTGCAAGGCAGATTGCACAGGCAGCGGCACAGACGCTGGGAACAGGGGAAGTTCTGATTTGTGACTGGACATTGCCGGGGCAGAGGGAAAAAGAATTGACATTTTCGGAGGAAGACCTGGTTGTACTGGCAAGTCCTACCTATGCCGGAAGGGTTCCGAATAAAGTGATGCCTTTTGTCAGAGACGGCATAAAGGGCGGCGGGGCAGCAGGGATAGCTGTTGCGGCCTATGGCAATAGAAGCTATGATGATGCGTTAATGGAACTTTATCTGCTGATGAAGGATAATGGATTCAGAATGGCCGGTGCAGGAGCTGTGGTTTGTCGGCATGTGATGTCAGAAATACTGGCAGCAGGCAGGCCTTCTGAGGAGGATCTGAAAGAGGCGGCAGTTTTTGGACGACAGATTGCGGATAAAATTTTACATAATGATGCACCTTTTTCGGATCTTATGATTCCGGGAAATCAGCCGGTAGGACCTTATTACAAACCGCTGGAAGAAGATGGAAGACCGGCATCTTTCCTGAAGGCGAAACCGCAGCTGAATCCGGAGATATGCGATAAGTGTGGCATATGCGCTTCAGTCTGTCCGATGGGCAGTATCAATCCGGAGAATGTTGAAGAAGTGACGGGGGTGTGCATCAAATGTCACGCATGTGTTCGGAAGTGTCCGATGCATGCCAGATATTTTGATGATCCGTCTCTGCTCAGCCACATCAGGATGCTGGAAAAAAATTATGCAGGCAGAGAACTGCCTAATGAATGGTATCTGTGATGGATCAACGTAGTAAATAAATAAAATCCCCGGTTGATTTTCTTTTAATGTTTGGTTATAATAAATCACTATAGACTAAAAAGACAGTTGGAAATGGAGACTGATTATGACAGAAGAGAGAATGCTGACCCTCGAGGCTTTTGAGGAAGCCTCCGAAGTGGTTAAACGTGTTACACAGGAGACGAAGCTTATTTATAGTAAGCATTTTAGTGATAAGACCGGCAACAGGGTTTATTTTAAACCGGAGAATATGCAGCTGACCGGTGCGTATAAGCTGAGAGGTGCTTATTACACCATCAGCACTCTGACGGATGAGGAGCGGTCCAGAGGACTTATTACGGCATCAGCGGGCAACCATGCCCAGGGTGTCGCCTATGCTGCCCAGTGCTACGGTGTGAAGGCAGTTATTGTTATGCCGACGACGACACCATTGATCAAAGTAGAGAGAACAAGAGGTTATGGTGCAGAAGTCGTGCTGTATGGCGATGTCTATGACGAGGCCTGTGAAAAGGCTTACGAGCTGGCGGAGGAGAATGGATACACATTTATTCATCCTTTTGATGATCTGAGGGTGGCTACGGGACAGGGAACCATTGCTATGGAGATTATTCAGGAACTGCCGCTGGTGGATTACATACTGGTTCCGATCGGCGGCGGCGGTCTGGCGACAGGTGTGTCTACACTGGCGAAGATGTTGAAGAATAATATCAAAGTCATCGGTGTGGAACCGGCAGGGGCTGCCTGCATGAAGGCTTCCATTGAGAACGGACATGTGACAACGGTATCACCGGTCAATACCATCGCTGACGGTACGGCTGTGCAGACACCGGGTGAGAAGATATTCCCGTATGTACAGCAGAATCTGGATGATATTATTACGGTTGAGGATGAGGAGCTGGTTGTTGCATTCCTGGATATGGTGGAGAATCACAAAATGGTGGTGGAGAACTCCGGGCTGCTCACGGTTGCTGCTCTGAAACACCTGAATGTGAAGGGCAGGAAGGTTGTATCTATCTTAAGCGGCGGTAATATGGATGTGATTACCATGTCTTCTGTTGTTCAGAACGGATTGATTGCGAGAGACAGAATCTTTACCATATCTGTTCTGCTTCCGGATAAGCCGGGTGAACTGGTGCGTGTTTCAGAAGTCATTGCAAAGAAAAATGGCAATGTCATCAAGCTGGATCATAATCAGTTCTTCAGTACCAACCGGAATGCGGCTGTGGAGCTGAAGATCACGCTGGAAGCTTATGGAACAGCCCATAAGAAAGAGATTATTCAGGCTCTGGAGGAATCCGGTTACAGGCCAAAACAGATCAGACCAAATTTATAGATTGAATGAACAAGAGCAGGCGGCTGTCGCATCGGATATGGTTCGACAGCTGTTTTTTGTTTATTTTTATAAATGTATATGTTATACTGGAAAATACTTCCATGACAGGACTGAGGGTGAAGGAAATGAAGATTTTGCTGGCGGCGATCAATGCCAAGTATATACATGCCAATCTGGCTGTTTATAGTCTGAGAGCCTATGCTGATAGATATAGGGAACAAATTCGGATCAAGGAATATACAATTAACCAGTATGTAGAGGATATACTGGCGGATATTTACAGGGAAAAGGCGGATGTGATGGCCTTTTCCTGTTATATATGGAATATCGGGATGGTGGAGGAGCTGGTATCTCTTCTGCATCAGCTGAGGCCGGAACTTCCTGTCTGGCTGGGAGGACCGGAGGTATCTTATGATGCGGCTGATTGTATGGCACACAATCCGGGTGTGACGGGTATTATGCGCGGGGAAGGAGAGGCTGTTTTTCGGGAAGTGGCGGCTCATTATGTGGATGAGTCTGTAAAGCTGTCGGATATCAGAGGGATTATCTATCGTGAAAATGGCAGTCTGGTGGATAATGGCTGGCGTGAGATTATGGATATCAATCAGGTGCCCTTTGTCTATGAGGATATGACCGATTTTGAGCATAAGATCATCTATTATGAAACAAGCAGAGGCTGTCCGTTTTCCTGCAGTTACTGTTTGTCGTCCATTGACAAAAAGGTGCGATTGCGGGATATGCGTCTGGTGGAGAGGGAACTGCAGTTTTTTATTGATCATCAGGTGCCGCAGGTAAAGTTTGTGGATCGTACCTTTAATTGTAATAAGCAGCATGCCCTGGCTATCTGGAAATACATTAAAGAGCATGACAGGGGTGTGACGAATTTTCATTTTGAGATCGGGGCAGATCTTCTGGATGAGGAGGAACTGGCGCTGCTGTGTTCATTAAGACCGGGGCTGGTACAACTTGAAATCGGTGTTCAGTCCACCTATGAACCGACCATTAAAGAAGTGTCAAGGACAATGAAGCTGGAGAAACTGGCAGAGGCTGTCCGACGGGTCAATACAGGGCATAATATTCATCAGCATCTGGATCTGATTGCCGGTCTGCCTTATGAGAATTATGAAAGATTCAGAAAGTCCTTTGATGATGTTTATGCTATGGAACCGGAGCAGCTGCAGCTGGGTTTCCTGAAGGTGCTGAAGGGGTCGCGGATGCACGAAAAGGCACAGGCGTATGGTATTGTTTACAGACAAAAGGCGCCATATGAAGTGCTCAAGACGAACTGGATGAGCTATGAAGAATTGCGGCAGCTCAAGGGTGTTGAAGAAATGGTGGAGGTGTACTATAATAGTCATCAGTTTGAGAAGTCTTTGCAGTATCTTATGCATGATTATCATTCGCCATTTGCGTTTTTTGAAGAATTGGCGGGATTCTATGAGGAAGGTGGTTACGGTAAAATACAGCATGGCCGGATGCAGCGCTATGATCTGCTGCTGCAGTTTGCAGAGGAGCGGCACCATGGAGAGCCGGCTATACTGAAGGAAGCCATGCTCTATGATCTGTATGCCAGGGAGAATCTGAAGTCGAGACCGGCCTGGGCCGGTGAACATACAATCTATCGGTCATTTTGTGAGGATTTTTACCGGCAGCCAGAGATGACGGAGAAATATCTGCCTGACTATAAGGGTTATACCAGCCGACAGATGAAACGCATGACCCATATGGAAGGATTTACAATAGACATTGCGGCAACAGCGGCAAAAGGTGTGCGGACCGGCGGTCCGCAGGTGATCCTGTTTGATTATTCAGAAAGGGATCCGTTGACTTATGCGGCCCGGACGGTCTGTTTGAATCTGTCCGGCAAAAATGGCGCAGACGGAGGAAATACAGATGATTAAAGATTATGTGGTATTTGACCTGGAGACAACAGGATTATCGCCGGACAAGGATACTATTATTGAGATAGGTGCCTTAAAGGTGATACAGGGCAGAGTGACAGAGCGCTTTTCGGAGTTTATCAATCCGCATCAGCCATTGACAGCGCAGATATCGGAGCTGACGGGGATAACGGATGATATGCTGGCAGGTGCACGTGACCTGATGCCTGTTGTCAGGGAGTTTGTGGAATTCAGTGAGGGCTTTGTCGTCATTGGACATAATCTGAGCTTTGATTATCGTTTTACAAAAAATGCCGCTGAAAAATTCGGCCTTTCTTTTGACAGAGAAGGTATTGATACGCTAAAGATTGCAAAAACTGTACATAAAGATCTTCCGTCAAGAAGCCTTGGCGCTTTATGTGAACATTATGGCATCATCAACAGCGCTGCTCACAGGGCTTATCATGATGCTTTGGCCACGGCAAAGCTGTATCAGACACTGGGACATTATTTTGAGGAGAGCAATCCGGGATTGTTTGTGCCGGAGAAAATGAGTTTCAAGTCCAAAAAACAGCAGCCTATGACAAAAAAACAAAAAGCCTACTTGAAGGATTTATGTAAATATCATAAAATAGAGTTTAACGATTCTATGGAACAGATGACAATGAGCGAGGCATCCCGCTGGATTGATCAGACGATATCTCAATACGGCCGCATGAAGCGGTTTTGACAGGAGTGACAGATATGAATAGAAAGACAACGAAGATTATTTCAACGATTATTGTTGCGTTAATTGCGGTTTCTATGGTTCTGGGTATGATTATACAGTTTGTTTAAACAAGAACCATTGGGGGAGTACAGAATGAGAAAATCAGGACTGAGAATACTTTATATTAGTTTACTGGTACTCTTTCTGACATTGTCAGAAGGACAGCAGGTATTGGCTGATACTGCGGTCTCATCAGAGACAAAAGAGGTATCGGAAGATCATAGGATACCGGAAGGTGTCAGAGTGAGTGGCATAGACCTCGGCGGAATGTCTGTGCAGGATGCGGAAAAGAGGCTGGAACAGTATGTAAGTGAAGCATGCAGTGGTACGCTGACCCTGACTTTTGGCGACGAAGAAGTCGATATACCTTATCAGGATTTTAATCTGAAGGTATCGGACAGTACGGTGATTCAGGAGATTTGTGAGATCGGTACGAGCGGCAATCTGATTAAACGCTATAAAGAGCTGGCTGATGTGAAGAATAATAAGGCGGATTATCAGCTGCCCTTTGAGTATGATCAGGATAAACTCACTACATTGATTGAAGAGGGAACAGCTTCTTATAATAGAGAAGCCAGAGATGCCGTACTGGTTCGGCATTCCGGAGAGTTCCAGATTACCGATGAAGTGACTGGCATTAAGGTAGATGTGGCGGCAACAGCCTCAGCGGTGGAGAAGGCGCTGGGAGAGGGCTGGGATGGTACCAGCCGGAAGCTTGCAGTGGTGGTGGAGGAAACTCAGGCTGAGCATACAAGGGCTGAGCTTGAAGTTATTACAGATCTTCTGGGTTCCTATTCGACCAACTATTCGTCATCCAGCAGCAACCGAATCGCCAATATTGCCAATGGTGCCTCTTTAATTGATGAGACGGTCGTTTATCCGGGAGAGACATTTTCATTTTTGGAGCATGTGGTGCCATTTACAGCAGCTAATGGCTATTATCAGGCTACGGGTTATTCCGGCGGCAAGGTTGTGCCAAGTACCGGCGGAGGAATCTGTCAGGTATCTTCAACAATGTACAATTCTGTACTGAGAGCGGAGCTGGAGGTCGTGGAGCGGGCCAATCACGGGCTGACGGTAGGATACGTGCCTCTGGGAGCAGATGCAACGGTGGCGGAAGGCAGTGTGGATTTCAAGTTTAAAAATAATCTCGAGAATCCCGTTTATATTGAAGCCTACACATGGCAGGGTAATGTGTATGTATGCATTTATGGCCATGAGACGAGACCGTCCAACAGAACAATTGAATTTTACAGTGTGACAGAGCAGACGATCTCACCGGGTAAAGATGTGATCACTGAAGACGATACGCAGCCGGAGGGCTGGCAGGAGGTCACACAGAGCGCACATAACGGTTATGTGGCTTCCTTTTATAAGTATGTCTATGTAGACGGTGAACTGGAGGATACTATTCTGATTAATACCAGTCGTTACAGTGCGACACCGCGTTATGTGACTGTGGGAACGAAGAAGGAAGAAACGGAAGCAGAGACTCAGGAAGAGAATCCGAATGAAGATCCGAATGATAATGAGGAAGACAATGGAGCCGACCGGGAGGATGATGGTCAGCAGGATGGTTGATGGGAGTAGTAAATATGCTGGAGTGTGGAAAGGTAACCGATGCTGTTTATAAGCGCTCGGTTCAGAAAGTATTGAGCGGGTGGCAGTTGATGGATGACTGCAGTGTCCGCATGGATCGTGACGGATGTACCCTGGCAAAAAAAGGAAAAGCTTTATTGGATGCGGCTTCTGCAACAGTCGTGGGATATGAGCGCCATACAGCGGCCGGTGCTGTACACCAGGCCCTCAATCAGCTGGCTGCCGCGGGTGGAGAACCCCGGGGTGTTATGCTGCAGTTTATGGTTCCTGCAGGTATGGAAGAGTCTGAATTAAAGTTATTGACAGCTTCTGCTGCAGCGGCCTGTACGCGGCTGCAGATCGCAGTGGGACAGAGTGATGCGGTTGTACTGCCGGGACTTAAGGAGCCCGCAGTGACTGCGACGGCTATAGGTGAGACAGCAGGTATATTCGGGGCTGAACCGGCACAGGCGGATCAGGATATCATTATGACCGGATATGCAGGATGGAGGGGCTCTGCACAATTGTCAGAACAACACAGAGACAAATTGGAACAGCATTTTAATCCCGATTTTCTGAGAAAATTGCTGGATATAGATGTGTCCGGGGATGAGTTCTCATGCATCCCTGCTGTAAAGGCGGCGGCGGATGCTGGAGTCCGTACAATGCATGCAGCGGGAGATGGCGGTGTGTTTAATGCAGTGTGGGAGATGGCCTGCCGGAATAGCCTTGGCGCCAGAATCCATTTGAAGGCCATTCCGATCCGTCAGGAGACGGTGGAAGTCTGTGATTATTTTAATGTCAGCCCGTATCAGCTTTTATCAACGGGGGTACTTCTGATGACCGCAGATCATGGTCAGAAGGTATTGACGGAACTGGCTGCCGCGGGGATCCCGGCAGTTATCATCGGTCATTTGACAGATGATAATGACCGGGTCGTTTTAAATGAAGAAGAGGTGCGTTATCTGGAGCCCTTCAGGCAGGATAGTATCAGCAATATCATAATTGAAAAATAAGTAATGAGGAGATAAGTCATGAACGAAATGAAAGAAAAAATTTTATCTGTTATAGAAAAAAACAGCAAGATTAGTATCAGAGATCTGGCAATTGTGCTGGGAGAAAAGGAAGAGGATGTTGCCAGAGCTATTTATGAGATGGAGTCTGATAAGACAATCTGCGGTTATCATACAATTATCAATTGGGATAAAACCAATCGGGAAAGAGTTGTTGCCCTTATTGAAGTGCGTGTGACACCGCAGCGCGGTCATGGTTTTGATCATCTGGCAGAGCGGATCTACAATTTCCCTGAGGTGGATACGGTATATCTTATGTCAGGTGCTTATGATTTCTGCGTTATGCTGGAAGGCAAGACTTTAAAAGAGGTATCAGCTTTTGTATCTGAGAAATTATCTACTCTTGATTCTGTTACCAGTACAGCAACACATTTTGTATTAAAGAAATATAAAGATCATGGTACTATCATGGTTTCTGAGTCCAATAAGAAAGAAAGGCAGCTGATTACACCATGAGAAATCCCTTATGTGATAAAGTGCTGACAATCAAACCGTCAGGCATCCGAAAGTTTTTTGATATTGTTACAGAGATGAATGATCCCAATGTCATTTCTCTTGGTGTTGGTGAACCGGATTTTGATACCCCGTGGCATATCCGTGAGGAAGGAATTTATTCCCTGGAGAAAGGCCGTACTTTTTATACGTCCAATGCAGGTCTGAAGGAATTGAAAGAGGAAATCAGCTATTATCTTCAGCGTAAATGTCATGTGACCTATGATCCGACAGGTGAGATCATGGTGACAGTGGGCGGTTCGGAGGCCATCGATATTGCCCTTAGAGCCATGCTCAATCCCGGAGATGAGGTTATTATTCCGCAGCCGAGTTATGTGTCCTATCTGCCATGCGTTGTTCTGGCTGATGGTGTACCTGTTATTATTAATCTTCAGGAGAAGAATGAATTTAAACTGACGGCAGAGGAGCTGGAGAACGCGATTACACCAAAAACAAAAGTACTGGTACTGCCATTTCCGAATAATCCGACGGGTTCCATCATGACAGCAGAGGATCTGAAACCGATCGTGGAGCTTTGTATTAAGCATGATATATTTGTTATTTCTGATGAGATCTACAGTGAGCTGACTTATGAGATGCCGCATACGACCATTGCCTCTTTTCCGGGTATGAAAGAGAGAACTGTGTTGATTAACGGCTTTTCAAAAGCCTTTGCCATGACAGGATGGCGTCTTGGCTATGCCTGTGCACCTGAGCTGATACTTCAGCAGATGCTGAAAATTCATCAGTTTGCCATCATGTGTGCACCGACTACCAGCCAGTATGCGGCTGTGGAAGCATTACGCAATGGCGATGAGGATGTGGAAATAATGCGTGAAGCTTATAATCAGCGCCGACGTTTCCTTGTACATACATTCAGGGAGATGGGACTGGACTGCTTTGAACCTTTTGGTGCCTTTTATATTTTCCCGAGTATCAAGAGTCTGGGTATGAGCTCCGATGAATTTGCTGAAGAACTTCTGAAGAAGGAAAAAGTGGCGGTTGTACCGGGTACCGCTTTTGGTGACAGCGGAGAAGGGTTCCTTAGAATATCGTATGCTTATTCGCTGGAGGAACTGAAGGCTGCAACAGAACGTATCGCCCGTTTTGTAGAATGGATTAGGAAAGAGAAGAATCTATGAGTATGAATATTGTTTTGCTGGAGCCTGAGATGCCGGCCAACACCGGCAATATCGGCCGTACCTGCGTGGCCACCGGGACGAAACTGCATTTGATCAAGCCTCTTGGATTTGAGATCAGTGACAAAATGCTGAAGAGAGCAGGATTGGATTACTGGCCGAACCTGGATTACCGGGTGTATGAGAATTTTGAGGATTTTCTTGAGAAGAATCCGGATTGTGCGGACAGACTTTATATGGCTACTACCAAGGCAAGAAAGGTCTATACAGAGGTGGCTTACGAGCCGGACAGTTATATCATGTTTGGTAAAGAAAGTGCCGGCATACCGGAGGAGATTCTGGTGGAATACGAACCATATTGTGCCAGAATCCCAATGATCGGGGATATCCGTTCACTGAACCTCAGCAATTCAGTAGCCATTGTATTATATGAAGCATTGCGTCAGCAGCACTTTGCCCAGATGGAACTGCAGGGCAATCTGCATCGGCTTCACTGGAGTGAAGAATAGTTACTTTTTATTATTAAGACAGAAATACTGGAAATTAGTCATTCGGAAAGCCTGGAGGCTGAATGACAATTTTCCAAAGATTTCTGTCTTTTTTTGCCTTTTCGGGCTTTTGCATTTGCGGGGGATAGTATATAATAGAGAAGAAATTTTTAGAGAGTAGGAGAGTAGGTTATGGAAAACAAAAGAATCATTCAGGTTGAAGAAAAAGTGCCTGCAAAACTGCTGATTCCGTTGAGTATTCAGCATATGTTTGCCATGTTTGGCGCATCCGTGCTGGTTCCATTTATATTTGGAATCAATCCGGCAGTCGTATTGTTTATGAATGGCCTTGGTACGTTGCTGTTCATTCTGATCACAAAGGGAAAGGCGCCGGCCTATCTGGGGTCCAGCTTCGCATTTCTTGCACCTGCAGGGGTTGTTATCAGCCAGTGGGGATACAGCTATGCGTTGGGAGGCTTCGTTGTTGTTGGTTTCTGTGGATGTATCCTGGCTTTGATTATTTATAAGTTTGGATCTTCATGGATTGATGTGGTGCTGCCGCCTGCAGCCATGGGCCCTGTTGTGGCTCTGATCGGTCTCGAACTGGCCGGAACAGCAGCTTCTACAGCAGGATTGAAGGATGAAGTGCTCGTTCCACAGAATATGATTGTATTTCTTGTAACTTTATTGACGGCCGTGATCGGTTCTGTGGTATTCAGAGGTTTCCTGTCGGTTATTCCTATTCTGATTGCCATCATTGCGGGCTATGTTGCTTCTTTAGCATGCGGACTTGTGGATTTTGCAGATGTGGTTGCCGCACCGTTGTTTTCTATGCCGAACTTCTCAACACCGAAGTTCAAATGGGAAGCCATTGTCATTATTCTTCCGGTATTGCTGGTTATCGCATCAGAACATATTGGACATCAGATCGTTACAAGTAAGATTGTAGGCAAAGACCTGCTGAAGGATCCAGGCTTACATCGTTCATTGTTTGCAGATAATTTCTCTACAATGATCTCAGGTCTGATCGGTTCTGTTCCGACAACGACTTATGGTGAGAATATCGGTGTTATGGCTATGACGAAGGTATACAGTGTTTATGTTATCGGAGGAGCGGCTGTACTTTCTATCATCTGTTCATTTATTGGCAAGATGACAACGCTGATCAGCACTATTCCGGGACCTGTTATCGGCGGCATATCATTCCTGCTGTATGGTATGATCGGTGCATCGGGTATCCGTATTCTGGTTGATGCCCAGGTAGATTATGGCAAATCCAGAAATCAGGCGATGACAGCGGTTGTATTTGTCACAGGTCTGTCCGGTATCTCCGTACAGTTCGGCAGCGTTCAGCTGACGGGTATGGTACTGGCCTGCGTGGTTGGTATGATCATGGGACTTATGTTCTTTGTACTGGATAAATTGAAATTGACTAATGATAGAGATGAATAAAGGCGAGACAGGCGCGGAACAGGGGACGGTTCTGTGTCCCAGAAT